>NCDQ01000347.1 GCA_002280275.1 Caulobacter vibrioides
ACGCCGCCCAGTTGCTTGGCGATCTGGCTGGCCGAAAGGCCGTCCAGCCAGAGCTTCTTCAGGGTGGAAACTCGTTCGTCGGTCCAGCTCATAACCCGTCTCCGCCATCTAGACGGGGAGAGGGGCGTCCCCACGCCCTTCACCCCATATATGGTGATCGAACCGCCCCGCCGGCGGTCGTCCTACTAGATATCGTAAAGAATGCGTTAAAACGCACAATGGGCGCCATCGACTCTGTCCACAGAAACAAGATGTTGATTCCGGCAAGCCCGCGCTTGCGAAATAGGGCCGCAAGGCGCACATGCGCCTGAGATTCAAAGGGTTGAGCTGATGAGAGACACGGCCGAGAGCGTCATTCCGCCGCAGCCCCGCGACTATCGCGGTTGGAACTGGTCCGGCTTCATCACGCTCTACCAGCGCGAAATCCGCCGGTTCTGGAAGGTCGGCACCCAGACGGTCGCCGCGCCGGTGGTGACGACGCTGCTCTACATGCTGGTTTTCGTGGTCGCGGTCGGCGCCAGCCGCCCGGCGGTCGGCGGCGTGACCTTCGGCCATTTCGTGGCCCCGGGCCTGATCATGATGGCGATCCTCAACAACGCCTTCGCCAACTCCTCGTCGTCGCTGATCCAGGCGAAGATGATGGGCCTGACGCCGGACTTCCTGACGCCGCCGCTGTCGGCGCTGGAGCAGGTCTCGGCCTTCGCGCTCGGCGCGGCCACGCGGGGCGTGGTGGTGGGCGCGGTGACGGCGATCGTCATCGGCGTCCTGCCGGGCGCCGGTCTTTCGGTCGCCCACCTCTGGGCGGTGCTGTACTTCGGCCTGACCGCCTCGATGATCCTGGGTCTGGCGGGCGTTCTGGCGGGTCTCTGGGCCGAGAAGTTCGACCAGCTGTCCGCCGTGACCAACTTCCTGATCATGCCCATGACCTTCCTGTCGGGCACCTTCTACCTGGTCGACAAGCTGCCCGAGCCGTTCCGGTCGGCCAGCCATTTCAACCCGTTCTTCTACCTGATCGATGGCTTCCGTTACGGCTTCATCGGCCATGCCGACGGCTCGATTGCGATCGGCGTCGTGACCAGCGGTCTGCTCACCGTGGCGCTGTTCCTGTGGTGCTGGAGGCTCTTCGTCACCGGTTACCGTCTCAAGAGCTGAGGCGCCCGCGCCATAGGCCGGAATTTCGCTGGCGTTTCAGGGCCTTTTTGAGGGGGCTTTCATTGACACGACGGTGTTCGAAAGCGACAACCTGCGGCCTTCCGGTCCCCGTGCTTACAGCACGGGGGCTTCTTTCCTTTTTGGGAGGCCGGTCTTGAGCACCGCGACGTCGTCCACCACCTCGCAGCACCACATCATGGGCGTGTACAACCGCGCTCCGCTGGCGTTCGAGCGAGGCCGAGGCGCGCGCCTGATCTCGACCGACGGCGATGAGTATCTGGACTGCGTGGCGGGGATCGCCACCAACGGTCTGGGCCACGCCCATCCGGCCCTGGTCGAGGTGCTCAAAGCCCAGGCCGAGAAGCTCTGGCACGTCTCCAACATCTACCGGATCCCTGAGCAGGAAGAGCTGGCCGACGCCCTGTGCGCCAACTCGTTCGCCGATGTGGTGTTCTTCACCAACTCAGGCACCGAAGCCGTCGAGTGCGCGCTGAAGACGGCCCGCAAGTATCACTCGGCCAACGGCCAGCCCGAGCGGATCGACATCTACGGCTTTGACGGCTCGTTCCACGGCCGCACCTATGCTGCGGTGAATGCGTCGGGCAACCCGAGCTATGTCGACGGCTTTGGTCCGCGCTTGCCGGGCTACAGCCAGCTGACCTTCGGCGATCACGACGCGATCAAGGCCGCGATCGCCAGCCCGACCACGGCGGCGATCATCGTCGAGCCGGTGCAGGGCGAGGGCGGTGCGCGCTCGATCCCGACCCAGTGCCTGGTGGGCCTGCGTCAGCTGTGCGACGAGCACGGCGTGCTGCTGATCTATGACGAAGTCCAGTGCGGCATGGGCCGCACGGGCAAGCTCTTCGCCTATGAGTGGGCCGAGGGCGGCGAGCCGCACATCATGGCGGTGGCCAAGGCCCTGGGCGGCGGCTTCCCGATCGGCGCGTGCCTGGCCACCACCGAAGCGGCCAAGGGCATGACGGTTGCGGCCCACGGCTCGACCTTCGGCGGCAACCCGCTGGCCATGGCCGTGGGCAAGGCGGCGCTGGACATCATCAAGTCGCCCGAGACGCTGGAGAACGTGAAGACCGTTTCGGGCTTCTTCACCCAGCAGTTGAACGGTCTCAAGGACCGCTTCCCCGACATCATCGTCGACGTTCGGGGTAAGGGCATGCTGATCGGCGTCAAGCTGATCCCGAACAACCGCGAGTTCATGGTCCTGGCGCGTGATCAGAAGCTTCTCATCGCCGGCGGCGGGGACAACTGCGTGCGCCTGCTGCCGCCGTTGAACCTGACCATCGAAGAGGCCAGCGAGGCGATCGCCAAGCTTGAGAAAGCTTGCGAGGCCGCTCGAGCTAAGGCCGCCGGGTAAGAACCCCTCATTTCCGACCTCCCCGGCGAACGCCGGGACCCAGATCAAGCCCGCTTAATCCCAGGATGGATCTGGGCCCCGGCATTCGCCGGGGAGGCGGGGATAGGGATAGTCCGATGACTCAACCCCGCCACTTCATCGACCTGTGGAAGCTGGACGGCGCCACCCTGCGCCTGATGCTGGACGACGCCCAGGCCCGCAAGACAGCTCGAAAGGGCTGGCCGCAGGGCAAGGTCGACGCTGACGCGCCGGCCAAGGACCGCGTGCTGTCGATGATCTTCCAGAAGAACTCGACCCGCACCCGCTTCTCGTTCGACGCGGCCATGCGGCAGCTGGGCGGCAGCGCGATCATCTCGACGTCCAACGACATGCAGTTGGGCCGGGGCGAGACCATCGAAGACACCGCCAAGGTGCTCTCGCGCATGGTCGACGCGGTGATGATCCGCGCCAACAGCCACGCCGATGTCGAGCGCTTCGCCCAGGTCTCGACCGTGCCGGTGATCAACGGCCTGACCGACAAGAGCCACCCCATGTCTGCTCCAGCTTCATCCACGCCGCGCCTCTGTTGGGCTTTGAGCTGAAGATCGCCTGTCCGGCGGTCTATCACGCCGATCTGCACGATCTGGCCCGCGCCGAAGGGCTGCAGGGACGGGTCAGCATGACCACCGATCCCAAGGCCGCCGTCAGCGGCGCCGATGTGGTCGTGGCCGACACCTGGGTCTCGATGGGCGACACCGACCATGACCAGCGCCTGGCCGCGCTCGAGCCCTATCAGGTCGACGACAGGCTGATGGATCTGGCCGCCGCCAACGGCGTGTTCCTGCACTGTCTGCCGGCGCACCGCGGGGAAGAAGTCACCGACGCCGTGCTGGACGGCCCGCGCTCGCTGGTCTGGGATGAGGCCGAAAACCGTATCCACGCCCAGAAGTCGGTTCTGGCCTGGTGCTTCGGCGCGATCGGATAGGGTTACCGGCCAGCGCCGGTTGGTAAACGCTGGCCGGTGTCGCCGTCGCGTATGGGCAAAAGCGGCGGCGCGCCCAAGTGAGTCCGAATCCCCTGTTATCGCAACGAGGCGTTCGGTCGCAGGCGCCCGATCTCGGGATGCCTGGGGCGAGGCGCCACGCCACGCTGGCGCTGATCGGGCTCGCAATTTCGTCAGAACCGCCTATCTAGCCTCCCCATGACCGACATCGCATCCGACACCGGCGTCCTAGACGACGTCGTTTCCGCGTTTCAGATCGAGAACCTGCCCGTTCGCGGCCGGGTCGTGCGCCTTGGCGCGGCGATCGACGAGGTGCTGACACGCCACGACTATCCCGAGCCGGTGGCCAACCTGCTGGGCGAGGCCTGCGCCCTGGCGGCCCTGGTCGGGTCGAGCCTGAAGTTCGAGGGCCGCCTGATCGTCCAGGCCCAGGGCGATGGCCCTGTGCGCTATGTCGTGGTCGATTACGACACCAGCGGCGGCTTGCGCGGCTACTGCCGGTTCGATCCGGAAGAGGTGGCGGCGGTCTCGGAAGGGTTCGCGCGACCGGGGGCCAAGACCCTGTTGGGCGGCGGCGTCTTCATCATGACCCTGGATCAGGGGCCAGACATGGACCGCTATCAGGGCGTGACGCCGATCGAGGGCGAAACCCTGGCCCTGTGCGCTGAGCAGTACTTCGCCCAGTCGGAGCAGACGCCGACGCGCGTCCGCTTGGCGGTCGGTCAGGTCGACACCGGCGAGGGAGCTAACTGGCGCGCTGGCGGCATGCTGATCCAGGTCATCGCCGGCGATCAGACGCGCGGCGAAACTCAGGACGCATGGACGCACGTGCAGGCGTTCTTCGAGACGATCGGCGAGGACGAGTTGATCGACCCGACCGTTTCGACTCCGACGCTGCTCTGGCGTCTGTTCAACGAGGACGGCGTGCGCCTGCTGGACGAGAAGCCGCTGCGGGCCTTCTGCCGTTGCTCGGAAGACCGCATCGGCGTGGTGATGGACTCGTTCTCGCCCGAGGAGGTCACCGAGATGATCGAGCCGGGCGGCAAGATCCACGTGACCTGCGAGTATTGCTCGCGGATCTACAAGCTGGACCCGCCGACGTCGGGCTGATCAAGAGATACAACATAAAGAGGCCGGCGCATCGAGCGCCGGCCTTTTTCGCGCTGTCCAGGCGGCTTTAGTTCAGCTTCATCGCCGCGCCGGGTAGGTGCAGCGAGAACTCGGGAATCTCTGCGTCGAACAGATCTCCCTCGTGGGTGACCATCTGATAGCTGCCCCGCATCGCGCCCGACGGCGTGGGGAGCGGGCAGTTGGAGACGTAGCGGAACGCCTCGCGCGGCTTCAGTTCGGGCTGCTCGCCGACCACGCCGCTGCCTTCGACCTCGTTCACGCGGTTGAAGGCGTCGGTGATCGTC
>NCDQ01000024.1 GCA_002280275.1 Caulobacter vibrioides
GCTGGCGGCGCGCCTGGAAGCTCGAGCTTATCGAGGCGGAAAACCCGCAGTGGCTCGATCTGTACGAGACGCTGAATAACTAGCCCCGCGCCACACCGGTCTGGATCACTAGCCCCCCCTACTTCCCCACCACATTCAGCACCGCCAGGGTCATCGCCTCGACCCCCGTGCGGATCGTCGGCTCGGCCACGGGCGCAAAGAACGGCGAGTGGTTGACCGGCAGCTCACGGCCTTCGGCCTTGGCCTTGGCGGCCTCGGCGGGGTCGGAGCCGCCGAGGCCGAAATAGACCGACGGCACGCCGGCCAACACGAACTCCGAATAGTCCTCGGACGCCGAGCCCGGCTTGTCCTGCGCCACGGCGCGGGCGCCGAAGGCGGCCTTGAACACCACCGCCGTGCGGTCGGTCAGGGCCGCATCATTGACCACCATCTTGCCGCCCGGGGTCAGTTTCAGGTCGGCGGCCGGGGCGCCGGCCATGTCGGTCACCGCCTTCACCGTGCGGCGCACGCCCTCGAGGATCTTCTCGCGCACGGCGTTGTCCTGGGTGCGGATCGTGCCGCGCACCCGGGCCTTGTCGGGGATGATGTTGCCGGCGCTGCCCGCCTGGATCGAGCCGACCGTCACCACGCCGAACGCCGACGGGTCCTTCTCGCGGCTGATCACGCTCTGGACGTCGACGGTGAAGCGGGCGGCCATCAGCACCGGGTCAATCGTGGCCGAGGGCATCGAGCCATGCCCGCCCCGGCCGTTGAAGGTGATGTCGAGGCCGTCCGAGGTCGAGGTCAGGACGCCGGCCTTGTAATAGACCTCGCCGGCCGGGCCCGAGCCGACGTGCAGCGCAAAGCCGTAGTCAGGCTTGCCGCCGATCTTGTCCCACAGGCCGTCGTCCAGCATGGCGCGGGCGCCGCGAACCGTCTCCTCCGAGGGCTGGGCCACGAAAACCAGCGTGCCCTTCCATTTGGCCTTCATCGCCACCAGCTGGCGCGCCGCGCCGACCCAGGCGGCCATGTGGATGTCATGGCCGCAGGCATGGGCGACGAAGACCTTCTCGCCGTTCCAGGTGGCGGTGGCCTGGCTGGCCCAAGCCAGGCCCGACTTTTCCTGCATGGGCAGGCCGTCCAGCTCGGTGCGGATCAGCACCTTGGGGCCCTCGCCGTTCTTGAGCACCGCCACCACGCCGGTCTTGCCGACGCCCTCGGTGACGGTGAAGCCCAGCGCCCGCATCTGCGCGGCCAGCTTCTTGGCGGTCTCGACCTCCTGGAAGCCCAGCTCGGGATGGGCGTGGATGTTCTTGTACAGCGCCTCCAGCGCCGGATAGTCGCGATCGAGCTGGGCGCTGATCACCTTTTGCGTCGCGGGCACGTTCAGCGGCCCAGCCTGGGCGGCGGTGGCGATCAGCAGGGCGAGGGCCGAGGCGGCGAACACAGACTTCATGGCGGGGACTCGGGTTGGTAAGCGTCGCTTAAGATGACGCACGAGGCGCGCCGATCCGCTAGCCCCTTCCCTCTCCCCCTTGCGGGAGAGGGTGGCCCGAAGGGCCGGGTGAGGGGTCGCCGGCGGTCGCCGAGAAACCCCTCATCCGGCTCGCGAGCGAGCCACCTTCTCCCGCAAGGGGAGAAGGAAACGCCCTACTTCCCGTTCCCCGGCGCCCAGGGGAATTCCAGGCTCTTGTAGTATTCCAGCGACTTCTCCGGCGGTTTCTCGCCCGCCGGCAGCGGGCGCTTGGAGAAGGTCTGGAACCAGGCGATCGAGGCGTCGCGCCACCATTGGGCTTCGGCTCGCTGGATCTTCAGGAAGTCGGCGACCTCGGCGTGGCGCTGAGCGTCGACATGGGGGGCCAGGCCCGCCCAGGTCTTTTCCATGCCGTCCACAGTGGCGACGCCGCGCGAATAGGACTTCACCAAGCCATCCCACAGGGTGTCGCCCGATTTGAGGCGATAGTCCCAGGGCAGGTGGTGGAACCACAGCAGGTCCTTCTCGTTGACGCACTTCAGGTCGGCGTAGCAGGCCCCGACAGCGGGCGCGTACTGGGCCGTGGCGTTGCTGCCGGTCGGCGTGCGGTCAAAGCCGATCCCGGTCTGGCTGGCCTTGGCGTAGTAGACGCTGGTCCAGTCGGCGCGCGGGCCGCCGCTGACCCAGGGACCGGGGCCATAGTGGTGCCCCTCGCCCATCTGGTGGTGCAAACCGAGCGGCGTCATGTAGTCCACCGCCGCCTCGCGCGAGCCCATCATCATCGTGACGACCGGCGTCACCAGGCGCGGGTCAGCGCCGAAGGTCATCTTCGTCCAGTCTTCGGCGATAGAACGCGTTCCCGCCTGCGGATCCCAGGCCAGGCGGCCAAAGACGTACCAGTTGGCCTGGTCGAACTGCGAGCCTGACCAGTTGCGGTCGCTGCCGATATTGGCCACGCCCGCCATGGCGGTCAGCTTGCGGCCGTCCAGCGAACCGTCGATCACCTTGGCGACCGTCGAGCCCTTGCCCTTGGCCATCGTGTCCGAGCGCAAAGTCTCCTCGAACATCGGGCCCAGATAGACAAGGTGGGTCGCGAAGCCGAGGTATTCCTTGGTGATCTGGAACTCCATGCCGAGATTGCTCTTGGGCATGGCCCCGAACAGCGGATGGAAAGGCTCGCGCGGCTGGAAGTCGATCGCGCCGTTCTTGACCTGGATGACCACGTTGTCGCGGAACTGGCCGTCGAACGGCTTGAACTCGTTGTAGCCCTGCTTGGCGCGGTCCTCAGGCTGCTCGTGCGAATAGACGAAGGCGCGCCAGAACACGACGCCGCCGTGCGGACCGACCGCGTCGGCCAGCATGTTGGCGCCGTCCACATGGGTGCGGCCATAGTCCTGCGGACCCGGCTGCCCCTCCGAATTGGCCTTCACCAGGAAGCCGCCGAAGTCGGGGATGGTCTTGTAGATCTCGTCGGCCTTGGCCTTCCAGAACGCCCGCACCGCCGGGTCCAGCGGGTCGGCGGTCTTGAGGCCGCCGATCTCCATCGGAGCCGAGAAGCGGGCCGACAGATAGACCTTGATCCCATAGGGCCGGAAGGTGTCGGCCAGGGCGGCGGCCTTGGCGATGAACGGCGCGGTCAGGCTGTCGGCCTTGGCGTTGACGTTGTTCAGGACCGTGCCGTTGATCCCCAGCGAAGCGTTGGCGCGGGCGTAGTCGACCATGCGCGGATCCACATGGCCGGGCAGCCGCCACCAGTCGAAGATCGACTGGCCCGAATAGCCCCGCTCGACATGGCGATCCAGGTTGTCCCAGTGGTTGAGCACCCGGAGCTTCACCTTCGGAACCGAGACGATGTCGAGCTTGTCGACGCTCGCGCCGGTCTGGATCAGCGAGAGATAGCGATAGACGCCGTACAGCACGCCGATGTCGCGGTTGGCGGCGATGACGGTGGTGGCCTTGCCGCCCACCGACACGGTGCGGATCAGATAGCCCTCCTCGCCCAGCGTCTTCAGCGGCAGGCCAAGGCTGGTGATGGCGGGCGTCGCACCCGCGCCCAGCAGGATCACGCCGTCGCGCGACCCGGCGGGCGCCGAAGCGGGCTGGCCCACCAGGCCCGTGAGACCGCGCTCCAGCTCGGCGCGGGCGACCTTCAAGGTCGGGGTTTCGGCGGTGGGGGCGATCGCCGCCGCCCGGGCGGCGTAGGCGGCGCGCGCGCCGGCCTCGACAGGCTTGTAGCGGAGCCACAGGTCGTAACCGTCCTCGGCCCGGGCGACCGGGGCCGCGATCAGCGTAAAGCCAAGCAACAGGGCTAGCAGGCGCATAGGTTTCACTCCCTCAACACTCTTATACTTCCGACCTCCCCGGCGAACGCCGGGGTCCAGATCAAAGCGCTCGACAGCGCCAAGCGTGATGCGATCACGGCCCTTCGATCTGGGTCCCGGCATGCGCCGGGAAGGTCGGGTTTCTTGGACGGCCGAACCCGAAGAGAACAGTTGGCCCCGGAAAAGGTCGGGACACCTAGTCATAGTGGTCTGACCACCGGGTTGACAAGCCTTATGGTACCGGTACATCGATAGGTGGGGAGGGAGTTGAAGCGCGGGCGCGGCAAGGCGCGAGCTTCGGCCTTTCGCCCCGGCCTCAGCTCAAAGACACAACAAGGTCGACGCGTCACCATGCCCAAGATCATCGCCGCCAAGACCATCGTCACCTGCCCGGGGCGCAACTTCGTCACCCTGAAGATCATGACCGACGAGGGCGTCTATGGCCTGGGCGACGCCACGCTGAACGGTCGCGAACTGGCGGTCGAGGCCTATCTGACCCAGCACGTCATCCCCTGCCTGATCGGCCGCGACGCCCACCAGATCGAGGATATCTGGCAGTACCTGTACAAGGGCGCCTATTGGCGCCGGGGTCCGGTGACCATGGCCGCCATCGCCGCGGTCGACACCGCCCTGTGGGACATCAAGGGCAAGATCGCCGGCCTGCCTGTGTACCAGCTGCTAGGCGGCGCGTGCCGCACAGGGGTCATGGTCTATGGCCACGCCAACGGCGAGACGATCGACGAGACCCTCGACAACGCCGCGATCTACGCCGAGCAGGGCTACAAGGCCATCCGCCTGCAGACCGGCGTTCCGGGTATGAGCGGCACCTACGGCGTCTCCAAGGACAAGTTCTTCTACGAACCCGCCGACAGCGACCTGCCTAAGGAGACGATCTGGTCGACCGAGCGCTATCTGCGCAGCACCCCCGCCCTGTTCGAGGCTGCGCGGGCGCGGCTGGGCGATGATCTGCACCTGCTG
Organism: Caulobacter vibrioides; assembly: GCA_002280275.1. Taxonomy (GTDB): domain Bacteria; phylum Pseudomonadota; class Alphaproteobacteria; order Caulobacterales; family Caulobacteraceae; genus Caulobacter; species Caulobacter vibrioides_A. Next base: position 4,753 of record NCDQ01000024.1, read on the forward strand.
CACGATGTCCACCACCGCCTGACGCCCATCGAGGCCGCGCGCCTGGGCAAGGACCTGGAGCCCTACCGCCTGTTCTGGATGGAGGACGCCACCCCGGCCGAGAACCAATCGAGCTTCCGCCTGATCCGCCAGTACACCACGACCCCGCTGGCCGTCGGCGAGATCTTCAACGCGATCTGGGACTGCAAGCAGCTGATCGAGGAGCAGCTGATCGACTATATCCGCGCCACGGTCGTTCACGCCGGCGGGATCACTCACTTGAAGAAGCTGGCCAGCTTCGCCGACCTGCACCATGTGCGCACCGGCTGCCACGGCGCCACCGACCTGTCGCCGGTCTGCATGGGCGCGGCCCTGCACTTTGACCTGTCGATCCCGAATTTCGGCGTCCAGGAATACATGCGCCACACGCCCGAGACCGACGCGGTGTTCCCGCACGCCTACACCTTCAAGGACGGCATGCTGCATCCGGGCGACGCGCCGGGCCTGGGCGTCGACATCGACGAGGACCTGGCCGCCAAGTACCCCTATCAGCGCGCCTATCTGCCGATCGCCCGTCGCCTGGACGGCTCGATGCACGACTGGTGAGCGAGGTCTGACCTCCGCGACGAAATGCGCGAAAAAGGTGGCTCATCGGCGCGGTTCGGCGTGATAGGGATTCGCCCTGTCCCGGCGTCCGCCGGACGTCTTTAAGCGCCTGCTCAAGCCCGATCGCCATGTCTGACAACGTCAAGCTCTACCGCAAGATCGCTGACTCCGTGGCCGATGACATCGAGGCGGGCCGCTACAAGCTGGGCGATCGCCTGCCGACCGAGCGGGAGCTGGCCGAGCAGTTCGGGGTGTCGCGTCCCACCCTGCGCGAGGCGATGATCGCCCTAGAAATGCTGGGCATGATCGAGGCCCGCCACGGCCTGGGCATCTATGTCACCGGCAATGTCCGCCCCGTCGCGCCGTCGGCCGAGATCGATTTCGAGATCGGCGCCTTCGAGCTGATCGAGGCCCGCCGCCTGTTCGAGGGCGAGGCCGCCGCCCTGGCCGCCACCTCGATCACCGACGAGCAGATCGCGGCGCTGGAGGACCTGCTCACCCGCATGCACGAGGAGGAGGAAATCCGGGGCGAGGACGCCGACCGCGAATTCCACCTGACCATCGCCCGCGCCACCGGCAACGGCGCCATCATCGCCACGATCGAGAACCTGTGGGACTGGCGCAACCGCTCGCCCCTGGCCCGCAACATCCTGACTCGCGCCCGCGGCATGGGGCTGGAGCCGCGCATCGCCGAGCACCGCCGCGTCGTCGACGCCCTCAAGGCCCGCGACCCCGCCGCCGCCCGCCAGGCCATGCGCGACCACCTGGAACGCGTCATCGACCACCTGCTGCACGCCACCGAGACCGAAGCAGTCCAACGCGCTCAACAGGAAACCAACGCCCGCCGCAGCGCCATGGCGAAACGCGTGGCGATTTAAAATCCCTCTCTCTTTGAGAGAGGGAGGGGCCCATCGCACAGCGATGGGAGGGTGAGTGGTCAATCCGGCGACGGGAAATCCCGATTCCTATTGTTGAGCCCTGTGAAGGGTGAACGCATTCTCGCTCGGTGAACCGCACCGCGATCGCCCGCCAACTGCGCCAGCGCCAGACCTTCGCCGAGAAGACGCTGTGGGCGTTGGTCCGTAACCGCCGTGTCGGTGGCTTCAAGTTTATTCGCCAAGCGGTCATCGACCGCTACATCGTCGACTTCGTCTGCCAATCCGCAAGGGTCATCATCGAGCTCGACGGACCTGTTCACGTGGGGCGCGAGGAGCACGACGCCGAGCGCGCCCGGATCCTAGAACTTTGTGGCTATCTCGTCCTGCGGTTCCGCAACGAGCGGATACTGGCTGATCCCGGCGGCACGGTGGACGAGATCCTTGACGTGTTGCGCATGGGAAGGTCTTGACCACTCACCCTCCCATCCCGGCTTCGCCGGGACGGGCCCCTCCCTCTCTCTAAGAGAGAGGGTGTTGTTGGGCGCCCTCTCCCATGCCACCACTCCGCCATGCCAAAGCTCCCTCCCCTCCAACCTGATTCCGACCAGATGCTGCACCTCGACGCCCTGCGCATCGTGGGCGCGGTGATGATCGTGGTGTTCCACTTCAACCGGTTCATCAATCTGGACGGTCAGTGGCAGTGGGCGGACGATACGATCAAGACGTTCAGCCTGATCGTCGACCTGTTCTTCTTCATCTCAGGCTATGTGATGGCGGCGATCTATACCGGTCGCCTGACCAGCTTTGAGAAGTACCGCGACTTCATCCAGAAGCGGGTGGCCAGGCTTGGGCCGCTGCACTGGGCGACGATGCTGGTGTTCATCGCCGTGGGCGCCGCCGGCGCGGCCGGCTGGATCCAGGACCGCGACCCGCGCCGCTATGACGTGGCCTGCATCGTGCCCAACATCGCCTTCGTCCACGCCTGGGGCGTCTGCCATTCCCAGACCTGGAACTTCGCCAGCTGGGCGATCAGCGCCGAGATGGGCCTCTACCTGGCGCTGCCGCTGATCTTCCTGCTGACCGCGCGCGGCCCCTGGGTGACCCTGGCCGTAGCCCTGGCCTCGGTCGCCATCATGCTGCAGACGCCGCACGGCGACCGGCCGTTTCACCAGTGGACCTGGGACTATGGGGTGCTGCGGGCGATCCCCGGCTTCCTGATCGGCATGGCCGCCTTTCAGCTGCGAGGGCCGCTGGCCAAGATCCCGCGCCCGAACCTTCTGATGTGGCTGCTGCTGGGCGGCTATCTGGTCATGTCGTGGGCCGGCGTAGAGCGCACGATCCTGCTGTTCGTCGTCTACGCCATCGGCCTGTTGGGCGTGGCGGCCGACGCCAAGGGCGCGCACGGCGGGGTGAGCCAGCGCCTGGCGCCGTGGGCGCAGCTGTCGTTCAGCCTGTACCTCTTGCACCCCATCGCCCTGAAGATGGGCCTGGCCTGGGTGGGCCTTGGGATGTGGAACCTGAACGGCGACCTGATGCGCCTGTGGGTGCTGTTCTGGGTCGTGGCCCTGTTCCCGATCGCCTATCTGTCGCTGGTGTTCTTCGAACGCCCGGCGCGGGACTGGCTGGCGAAGGTGGGGAAGACGCGGGCCTGAGCGCCCCCTCCGGCCCTCCGGGCCACCTCCCCCGCTCCGCGAGGGAGGCAGAGGCCGCCTCCTCCTGCCCCGCTTGCGGGGGAGGTGGCGCGCGGCGCAGCCGCGTGACGGAGGGGGCGCTTTAGCGCGAAATCCCCTCCACCCACGCCGGCAGCTCGCCGATATTGGCCAGCTCGACATAACGCGGATGCCCCACCGGCGCCTCGGCGGCCTCGTGGGACCAGACCAGCGGATACGGGATCAAGGCGCCCCAGCAGCCGGCGTCCAGGGCCGGCAGGATGTCGGACCGCATCGAGTTGCCGGCCATCACAGCCTGCTCAGCGCCCGTGCCGTAACGGTCGAAGACCCGGCGATAGGTGCTGGCGTCCTTCTCGGACACGATCTCGACCGCGACGAAATAGTCGCCCAGGCCCGACGAGGCCAGCTTCTGCTCCTGGTGCAGCAAATCGCCCTTGGTGATCAGGATCAGACGGTAGCGGTCCGACAGCGTGGCCAAGGCCTTCTCGACGCCCGGCAGCGGCTCGATCGGCTCGGTCAGCATCTCGCGGCCCACGGCCAGGATCTCGCGGATCACGCGGGTGTCGACCGCCCCGTCAGTGACCTCCAGCGCCGTCTCGATCATCGACAGGGTGAAGCCCTTGGCGCCGTAGCCATAGACCCGCAGGTTGCGCTTCTCGACGGCCAGCAGCTGGGCCTCGATCTTTTCCGGGTCGCCGTGCTCGGACAGCAGGTCCAGAAAGCGGGCGTGGGACAGGCGAAACAGGCTCTCGCAGTGCCACAGGGTGTCGTCGGCGTCGACGCCGACGGTCGTGATCGTGCTCATGGGCGCAGGCATAGCAGGGGTTGGCGAGACGGTCCTTGGGAAATTTGGCAGCCCGCGCGCCTTGGCGGTTGTGGTCTCTCGCGCAGAGCGCCAAAGACTGGAGGGGGAGCAAACAACCGCGCGCCATGACCGATCTTGTCACCAACCAGGCCTGGACGCTGATCGACAACGGACGGGCCGCCGACGCCCTGCGCCTGACCACGGGTCCCGCCGCCCTGCCCCAGGCTTCGCCCGGCCTGTTGATGGCCCACGCCGCGGCGCTGAAGGCCCTGAGCCGACCCGACGAGGCCCTAGCGTTCAACCGCCGCGCCGTGGCCCGCGCGCCCGGCGACCGCTTCGCCTGGTACAATCTGGCCGCCACCCTGGGGGATCTCGCGCTGGACGACGAGGCCGAGGGCGCGGCGCGCAAGACCATCGCGCTGGGCCTCGACGTCCCCGAGGTGCGGCTCGTCTTGGGCAAGGCGCTGCAGGGCCTGCACCGCTATGACGAGGCCGAGGCGACCTTCGCCCGCGCCCTGGCCGCCCGGCCCAACGACGCCGCCGTTCATCTCAATCTGGCCCAGCTGCGCTGGATGCGGTCGGGCCAGAGCAGCGAGGCGCTGGCCCCGCTGGATGCGGCCATCGCCCGCCATCCGGCCGACGTCACCCTGCGGACGATCCGCAGCAATGTCCTGACCTTCGCCGGCGACCACGCCGGGGCCGACGCTGCGTTGGAGGACGCCCTGGCCCGCGCGCCGGGCGATCTGGCGGCGCGCATCGCCGCGGCCCGCGCGGCCGGCGCGGTGGGCGACCGGGCCCGGATGCTGGCCCACGCCCGCGAGGCCGCGCGCCTAGCGCCGGGCGCGCCGGAGGGCCAGACCGTGCTGTGCGAGGCCCTGTTGGCCGAGGGTCAGGCCGACGCCGCCGCGCAGGTGGCCGAGGCCCTGGTCGCCGCGGCGCCCGACGACCAGTACGCCCTGGTGCTGCGCAACACCGCCTGGCGGATCACCAGCGACGCGCGCGGCGATCTTTTCCGTGACTATGCGGCCCTGGTGCGCACCGATCAGCTGGACACGCCGGACGGCTGGGAGAGCCTGGACGCCTTCCTCGACGCTCTGCGCGATCGGATGCTGGCGTTGCACGATCTGAAGACCCACCCGCTGAACCAGTCGCTGCGGGGCGGCAGTCAGGTTCCGTCGCTGGACCGCTCGCGCGATCCGCTGGTCCAGGCCTTCTTCGCTTCGGCGCGCAAGGCCGTGGCCCGCTACATTGAGACGCTGGGTCCGGGCGAGGACCCGATCCGCCGACGGCGCGCGGCGGACTTCGCCTTCGCCGGCGGCTGGTCGGTGCGACTGAGGTCCGAGGGCTTCCACGCCGACCACGTGCATCCGCGCGGCTGGATCTCGTCGGCCTTCTATCTGGACTTGCCGGGCCGGTTCGACGACGAGACCACCCGCGCGGGCTGGCTGCGGTTTGGCCGTCCGGGCTGCCTGACAGAGCCGGCGCTTGAGGCTGAGCACTTCATCAAGCCCCAGCGCGGGACCCTGGCTCTGTTCCCCTCGTGCCTGTGGCACGGCACCCAGCCGTTCACCGACGCCGAGCACCGCCTGACGATCGCCTTCGACGTCGTTCCGCGCTGAAGCATAGAGCACCGCCCAAAAGAAAACCCGCCCCAATCGCTTGAGGCGGGCCTTCGAAACCGGGTGTCCCCGCCGCCGAAGCGACGGGGATTGACCGATTAGTAGCGCAGGCGGGCGTTCAGGAAGAACGTCCGGCCCAGCACGTCGTACGTGGCGGGGTAACCGCTGTTCGACGGCGAGGCGTTGCCGCCCAGGATCGGATAGGCTTCCTGGGTCAGGTTACGCACGCCGCCCGTGAAGGCGAGGTTGTCGTTCACGTTCCAGTCGGCCGACAGATCCCAGTAGTTCTTGGCGCCGATACGCTCGACGGTGAACTTGCTGGCGGGGTTGTCGTCCAGCACGTCGTCCAGGTGGTTCCAAACCACGTTCACGCCGAACTGGTTCATGGTCCAGTTCATGGTCGAGCGCAGCTTGTGACGCGGGGTCGGGTTGCCGCAGCGCGTACCGAACTTGTCGGCGCACTTGATCGGCGCCGAGATTTCGTCCGGCGTCGTCGTCGATTCCCAGGTGTTGGTGTACAGCGAGCGGAACGCCAGCGAACCCCAATCCGGCAGGCCCAGTTGTTCCAGGGTCGTGCGGTAGGTGATGCCGACGTCGAAGCCCGAGGTCTTGATCGTGGCCACGTTCTGCGCGGTCAGCGAGACGAAGTCGATCGAGCCGTTGGCCAGGCGACGGATCGCTTGGCAGTACGGCGAGCTCGGGTTGCCGTTGACCAGCGGACCGTAGCAGACGTTCATGACGTTGGCGGCGCTGCCGCCGAAGTTGGCGATGGCGTCCGAGATCTCGATGTCGAAGTAGTCACCGGTGATCGAGAAGCCCGACAGCCACGACGGCGTGTACACGAAGCCGGCCGTGAAGGTCTTGCCTTCTTCCGGACGCAGGTTCGGGTTGCCGCCCGACAGGGTCTGGGTCTGCTGGTTGGCGTTGATCTGACCCACAACGCTAGCCGCGACACCCGAGTTGACGCAGGCCTGACGGATGGCGGCCGTCGGCGCGCCACGCGCCGAGCAGGGGTCGGTGGCGGTCGGGAAGCCGTTGCTCTGCGGCGCGAACAGTTCGCCGATCGACGGAGCGCGGATCGCCTTGTTGTACGATGCGCGCAGCATCAGGTCGTCGAAGACCTTCCACGAACCGGCGACCTTGTAGGTCTTCGCCGGCTTGGATTGGCCGGTGTAGTCCGAGGTACGGCCGGCCAGTTCCAGGTCCAGCGACTTGATCAGCGGCAGGTCCTTCAGCAGCGGGACCAGCACTTCGGCGTAACCTTCGTACACGTCGAAGCGACCGGCGACCGGCGGGCTGGCGTTAAAGCCCGTCAGGTTGCCGACGGCCAGATCCTGGCTGGGGTTGAAGGCGAAGTCTTCGGCGCGATACTCGAAGCCGACGGCGAAGCCGATCGGACCGGCGGGCAGCGAGAACTGGTTCTCGGTGTCACCGTTGATGCTGAAGCCGCCGTACTGCTGCTCGTAGTCTTGCGACGAGTTGATGCGGGTGCTGATGAAGCGCGCCGCAGCGGCCGACATCGTGCCTTGGCCGAAGATGTTGACCGGGACGCAGCCGCCCGACGGGTCGGCGCAGCCGGTGCCGGCGGCGTTCAGCAGCAGGCCCTGCTGGATGCGGGCCAGGCTGGTGTCGCCCAGCAGCGAGTTGCTGCCGTGGGTGTTGCCGTACTGGTAGTAGATGTCGAAGCCGCCGTTGATGGCCTCGATGTCGCCCTTCAGGCCCAGTTGCATCTGGAAGCCCGAGAAGTTGAACGACGACACGCGCGGACCAACGTCGCTGAGGCGCTTGTTGAACACGCCCGTGACGGTGTCGAAGATGCCATCGCCGTCGCTGTCGACGTCGGTGAACGTACCGGCCGTCCACGAGCTTGAGGCCGGGATGGTGTAGGCGGTCGACGAACCCAGGGTGTTCAGCGCGGTCTTGGAGGCCGCCGTCAGGAACGGGTTGTTGTCCAGCGTGAAACGGAACACGCGGCTGCCGACCGGCGTCGGAGCCAGCTGGGTCACGACCTTCGAGTTGACGAAGTTACCCTTGGCGTAGGCGGTCAGGCCCGGCTTGATCTCGTAGCTGGCCAGCGAGGTGACCGAGAAGCGCTCTTGCGGGGTCTGGACGTAGTTGACCGGCGCGAAGTTGTAGGTGTCGTTGGCCGAATTGTAGAGACGAACATCGCCGGTCGGCAGGAAATAGGCCGAGTTGGCGGCGTTGTTGGCGACGCCCGGCAGGGTCACGAACCGGCCCGAAACGAACGGGTCGACGCGGCCCGGCTCCATCGAACCCGAACCCGACGGCACGAAACCGGTGCGGGCGGCGTTGTCGCCCCACGCGGTGTTCAGCATGCCGCCGCGCTGGCCTTGCGTTAGGGCTTCGCGCTTGTTGTAGCCGAGGTTCAGGACGACGTTGCCCTTACGATCGGCGAAGTTGGCGCCCATCGTCAGGTCGGCCGAGTAGATCGGCGCTTCGCCGCCATCGGTTTCCGAATAGCCGGCCGAGAATTCCAGACCCTCGAAGTCGTTCTTCAGGATGAAGTTGACGACGCCCGAGATGGCGTCCGAACCGTAAACGGCCGAGCCGCCGCCCGACACGACGTCGATGCGCTTGATCAGGGCCGGCGGGATCAGGTTCAGGTCGACGCTGCCGGCCTGGGTGGTCGGGGTCTGGCGCTTGCCATCCACGAGGACCAGGGTGCGGTTCGAGCCCAGGCCGCGCAGGTTCACCGTGGCGGTGCCGTTGCTGCCGTTGTTGACGGTCGAGGTGATGCCCGGAACCGCCTGCGGCAGGGTGTTCAGCAGGTTTTCGGTGTTCACCACGCCCGACTGCTTCAGCTCCTTGTCGCCGACTTGGGCGACCGGGCTGGCCGAGGTCAGGTCAGCGCGCGCGATGCGCGAACCGGTGACGACGATTTCTTCGACCTGGGCCGGTTCTTCAGCCTGTTGCGCCCAAGCAGCGGCGGCCGGCAGCATGACGCCGCACAGGATGGAAGAGGCCAACAGGCTCTTTCGACGGCTAACAAAACCCAACAAATTCCACCTCCAAAAACTTGACGTCGCCTCGCCCGAACGAGGCCGGACGCACCCCCCGGTTCTTAGCGAACAGGGCATTGGCGGCAGGAAGGCTGTACTCATGCGCACCGGTCAGTCGCGGCTCGCTTCGATCGCGCAATAAATCGTCGCCAGTGTCTCAAATGCGACACACTCGCGCACAGCCCAGAGCTAAGTCGATGAAAGATCGGGACAAAACTCAAAATGAAGATCAGCGATATGGATACAAAAGTGAAACATTACATTATATTTAGTCGGTAGACGGCATGAATTCGCGCCAAATTCCCAGAACTTGGCAAAGTGAAATTCGCCCAAAATGCCGCCCAGAAACGTCATATTTCGTCAAACAAATGACAATTTTTGCTTGATGATCGTTGCTCGGCGACCAACGATAGCGCTACCATTCATCCGAACTTGCGTTTTCATTTAAGATGAGCGCATGGCTATCGAAAATGAGCCTCTCGGACGCGCTGACGCGCTCCAGCTGTTGCGCCAATCAAAGAAGCAACGCTTGAATAGATAATCAGCAGAATATTGCGGCTCCAACGCCGCTTGCCCGAGTTCGCATGCCCCAGCACCCGTCCCTCAGAATCAACGCCGATCTGCCGATCGAAGCCTTCGCCGAGCGGTTCGCACGGGACGGCTATGTGCAGATCCCCGTCTTCCTGGCGCCACAGGACGCCGAGTCGGTCGCCGCGCTACTAGACCCGCTGACCTGGAACATCGTCGCCCCGGACGAGACCTCGGAAACCCTGGTCATCACCCCCGAGGTGATCAAGAAGTTCGGCGAAGCCCAGGTGCGCCAGTTCCTGCAGGGCGCCTTGAAGCGCGCCGCCAAGGGCTTCTCGTTCGTCCATATGTCTTACGCGCTGCAGGACGAGTATCTGCGCGCCCCGCAGACCCCGATCCACCGGGCGACCGAGTTCCTGGAGAGCCGCGCGTTTCTGGATTTCGGCGGCCAGGTGATCGGCGCGCCAGAGGTGGCGGGCGTGCGCGTCCAGGCCTCGTACTATCGCCCCGGCGACTTTCTTACGGTTCACGACGACAGCCACCGCAAGGACCACCGCCTGGCGGCCTTCACCCTGGGCTTCACGCGACGCTGGCGTCCCGACTGGGGCGGCCAGCTGCTGTTCCACGACTCCGAGGGCAATGTGACGCGCGGCCTCGCGCCGGGCTTCAACGTGCTGACCCTGTTCAAGGTGCCCACGCCCCACTCGGTGGCCCAGGTCGCCAGCTACGCCGAAGCCAAGCGCCTGTCCCTGACCGGCTGGCTGCTGGGCGACAAGACCGCCGCCTGATGAGGATCTCCGCCATGCTCGCCCCCGCCCTCGCCGCCGCCTTGGCCCTTACGGCCAGCGCCGCCGCAGCCCAGACCGCGCCCGAACCCGACGTGATCAAGGCGCTGAAGGCGTGCAGCGCGATCAAGGCCGATGGCGAGCGCCTGTCCTGCTACGACAAGGCCGCCCAGTCGGTGACCAAGGCTCAGGAGACGGGCGAGGTCATCATCATCGACAAGCAGACGGCCCGCGCCGCCCGCCGACAGGCGTTCGGCCTGGAGCTGCCGACCCTGTCGATCTTGGACCGCGGCGCCGACAAGGCCGAGACTGAGACGTTGCAGGCTGTCGTCAAGGCCGCCCGCACTGACGCCGAGGGCCGCCTGGTCGTGACGCTCGAGGATGGCGCGGTCTGGCGGCAGATCGACGGCGAGGTTCTGGGCAAGCCGCCCAAGGCCGGGACCAGCGTCGAGATCCGCAAGGCGGCCATGGGCAGCT
>NCDQ01000348.1 GCA_002280275.1 Caulobacter vibrioides
CACCGGCGGCTTGCGGTGCGCCCAAGGGGCGGCGGCCTCAAGCTGGTAGGCGAGGGCGAACAGGGTCGCTTCATCGCCCGAGCGACCGGCGAACTGCACGCCGACCGGCAGGCCGTCGGGTGTCCAGTGCAGCGGTACGCTCATCGCCGGCGCGCCGGCGACGTTCTGCACCGGGGTGTAGCCGACATAGGCCATCAGGCGGGCTTGCAGCTCCTCGAACGGAACCCAACCGACCACATAGCCCAACTCGACGGGCGGCTTGCCCAGCACCGGCGACAGGATCACGTCGTACTTGGTCAGCCAGGCGTCATAGGCCTTGATCGTGGCGTTCAGGCGGCCCATGGCCGCCTGCAGCGCGCCCTGAGGCAGGGTGTTGACCAGCTCCGCCATGCCCAGGCTGAAGGGCTCAAGCACATTGGCGTCGGGCTTGCGGCCCATGGCCTTGCCGATCCCCGCCACCAGCTCGGCCGCGCCGCTGGCCCACAGCACGGTGAAGTCCTGGCCGAACTGACTACCGTCCATGGGCCACGCCGTCGGCTCGACCTTGTGCCCGAGGTCCTTCAGGAGCTTGGCGGCGTTGTTGACGGCGGCTTGCACCTCGGGGTGTGGCGTCAGGCCGGTGCCGGTGTTCATCACCAGGCCGACCTTGAGTTTCCGCTTCAGCGGGGCGGTGACGACGCCGATCGGCTTGAACGCCGCGCCCGCGTCCGTGCGCTCCGAAGCGGCGAACAGGGCGGCCGAGTCGCGCACGCTGTGGGACACGCAGTGCGACACCGACAGGTCGATGCCCCGGTTGGTCGGACGGTTCGGGATCATGCGGCCGCGCGAGGGCTTCATGCCGAACAGGCCGCAGTTAGCGGCGGGGATGCGGATCGAACCGCCGCCGTCGCTGGCGTGAGCGATGGTCACCATGCCCGAAGCCACGGCCGCCGCCGCGCCGCCGGAAGAGCCGCCCGAAGAATGCTTGAGGTTCCAGGGGTTGCGCGTCGGTAGGAAGCCCATCGGCTCGGTCGTGGGCAGGAAGCCGTACTCCGGCGTCGAGGACTTGCCGATCGTGACGAAGCCGGCGGCGTCGAACGAGTCGATATAGGCCGTCTGCTCGGTGTCAGGCTTGGCGCCTAGCGTCGCGCGGGTGCCGTAGCGGGTGCGAACGCCCTTGTAGGGATCCAGATCCTTGACCAGGAATGGGACGCCGGCGAAGGGCCCGGTCAGTTGGCCGCTCTTGGCCTTGGCGAGCGCCCGATCAAAGTCCGAATCGACGATGGCCTGGACGTGGGGCTGTAGCGTCTCGGCCTTGCGGATGGCGTCCTCGACGGCCTCGGCGACGCTGATCTCTTTACGGCGGATGCGGCCCGCGATCTCGGTGGCGTCTGGAGTCCAAGGAGCAGGGGCGGCGGACGACTTGGGCTTGGCGAAAGCCGAAGGCGCGGCGGCGATGGCGGCGGATGCGGCCATCAGGCCACGGCGGCTGAAACGCATGGATTTCCTCCCGACAGGACCGGCGTCTTCGCGCCGGTGATCGCCGTTCAGTTGACCTCGAAGAGACCTGCGCCGCAAGCCTGTGCTAGAGCGTGACGCCGAAAGTGGGAACCGGTTTCGGCGCCAGTCACGCTCTAACCTTATGATTTAGAGCCCTTTAATTGCGTCGAAACGATTCCGTTTTGACGCGAAAGGCTCTAGACGCCTGCTTCGAGTTTTCGGGGAAAGGCCTTGGCCAGAAAGCGCATCGATCAACTGCTTGTCGAACGTGGCGTCTTCGACAGTCGTGCCAAGGCGCGCGCGGCGATCGAGGCTGGCGGCGTGTCGGTAGCCGGCCGGCTTGTGGTCAAGCCCTCCGAGTCTGTCGACGACGCCGCCGAGGTCGCAGCGGAGGCCGCACATCCCTGGGTGGGGCGCGGCGCGCTGAAATTGGTCCACGCCCTGGATGTCTGGCCCATCGCGGTCGAAGGGCGGGTGGCTGTCGACGTCGGCGCGTCGACGGGCGGGTTCACCGAGGTGCTCTTGTCGCGGGGCGCGGCGTTCGTATTCGCCGTCGACGTTGGGCGCGACCAGTTGCACGCCAGCCTAAGGGGCAGCGATCGGGTGGCTGATCTTTCGGGTGTGGATGCGCGCAGTCTCGATCCAGGCCTGATTGATCGCGCGCCAAGTCTCATCGTCAGCGACGTCAGCTTCATCTCGCTCGCCAAGGCCCTGCCGGCGGCGCTCGGCCTGGCGACGCCAGGCGCGGACTTGGTGGCGCTCATCAAGCCGCAGTTCGAGGCGGGGCGCGAACATGTCGGCAAGGGCGGGCTGGTCAAGGATCCTGATGTGATCGCCCGTGTCGAGCAGCAGATCGTCACGTTCTTGGAGACGGCCGGCTGGTCGGTGCGCGGCCTGAGTGAAAGTCCGATCACCGGCGGGGAAGGACAGGTCGAGCGGCTGGTCTGGGCGACCAAGCGTTAGGCGCGAAACGAAATCGGCCGCCCACGAGGGGCGGCCGATCGTCTTCCACAAGAGATCGTCGCGCTTAGTCGACGACCTGGTACTTGCCGTTGGAGTCCGGGCAGACGCGCACGAAGCGCTTTTGGACACGGCCGTCCGGCAGATAGATCGGGCTTTCGGCCAGGGTGCAGCCGTTGACGTCGGCTTGCTGGGTTCGGTTGTCGATGCGGTAGCCTTCTTGGCGCTCGTAGCTGCGCTCGTAATAGCTGTCGCGGCTCGCTTCGCGGCGAGCGTCCTCATACGAACTCGAGCGATAGGCCGAGTCCTCGACGGGAGCGTTGTAGGCGGTCGGCGGAGGCGGAGCGCGGCCCGGGGCGCACGCGGCGGACTTCTTGCCGATGCTGGACCCGATCACCGCGCCCAGAAGGCCGCCGAGGACCGCGCCTTCGGTCTTGGCGCCGCGCGCCGCCACGCCGCCGCCGATCGCCGCGCCGAGGCCCGCGCCCGCCAGGCCGCCGCCCGTGCCGCGCTGCGTCGTCGAGCGCTGGCAGGGGTCGTAGTAGTAGCCCTGGCGGTCATAGGCGCCGCCGTAGCTTTGCGAGCCATAAGCCTGGGCCGAGGCC
>NCDQ01000349.1 GCA_002280275.1 Caulobacter vibrioides
GGCCTGAGCGCGGCCCTGGGCGGCGCTGAGCGCGATCAGGTCGGCCAGTTGCTGGGCCTGAAGGGCCAGCAGCTGATTGCCGGCCTGGGCCGCCTGCAGCCCGCCGACCGCGCCTTGGCTGGCGCCCACCAAGCTGGTGAGCTGGTCGCGGCTGGCGCCCAGGCCGCCGACCACGCCGGCCTGAACCTTCAGGGCGTCCTGGAAGCCAGCAACGGCCGTGGTCCAGCGGACGTCGGCGCGCGCGGTCAGGGCCGCGTCGCTGGCCGACAGGTCGACAGCCCCATAGTTGGCGCGGAAAGCTTGCTGGATCTGCGACACGTCATAGGCCAGGGCCTGGGCCTGTCCGAGCAGCTCGCGCGTGCGGTCGACCTGGGCCTGGAGCGCGGCCAGGGACGAGTAAGGCAGGCTGGCCAGGGCCCTGGCCTGGCCGACCAGCATCTGGGCCTCGTTCTGCAACGAGGCGATTTGGTTGTTGACCGCCTGCAGGGCGCGGGCGGCCTGCAGCAGGTTCTGGGCGTAGTTGCCCGGATCATGGACGGCCAGTTGGGCGTGGGCGGCCGGCGGCGGCAAGCTGGCCAGCATGGGGCCAGCCAGCAGCAGCGCCACCAGTGCGCGTCGGGTCAGGATCATGACAAGATCTCCGGTGAAGTCACTGGAAGGGTTTGGATTTTCAGGTCGCTGTTGAGAGCCAGATCCGCCGCCCAGGCCAGACCCCGCCGGCGCAGCCAGGCGCCGGCGAAGCCGTCGGAGCCATGGGCGGCCAGGACCTCGCCGATCGCGGCCTGATCGGCCTTGGACGAGGCGGCGCAGAAGGCCAGGGCGACGGGCCCCAAGCCCAGGTCGAACAGGCGGTCGCCGCCCCGAGATTGCAGGTAGTAGTCGCGGGTCGGGGTGGCGCGGGCGAGGATCTCGATCTGGCGATCGTTGAGCCCGAACCGGGCATAGGCCGCCGCCCCTTGCGGCTCCAGGGCGCGCGGGTTGGGCAGGAAGATCCGGGTCGGGCAGCTCTCGACGATCGCGGCGGCGATCGGACTGTCGACGACATCGGCCAGCGACTGGGTGGCGAAGATCACCGAGGCGTTCTTCTTGCGCAGGGTCTTGAGCCACTCGCGCAGTTGGGCGCCGAAGGCCGGGTCGTCGAGCGCCAGCCAGCCCTCGTCGATCAGGATCAGGGTCGGCCGACCGTCCAGTCGTCGTCCGATGCGGTGAAAGAGATAGGCCAGGACCGCCGGCGCGGCCGCGCCGCGCGCCAGACCCTCGGTCTCGAAGACCTGGACGCTGGCATTCCCAAAAGCCTCGCCCGCGCCGTCAAGCAACCGACCAAACGGCCCGCCCAGAATGAACGGCCCAAGGGCGGCCTTGAGCGCCGGGTTCGACAACAGGGCCGCCAGGCCCGTCAGGGTGCGCTCGGCGACCGGCGCGCTGGCCAGGCTCGCCAGCGCCGCCCAGACGCAGTCGCGTACGGCCGGGGTGATGGCCACGCCCTCCCGCGCCAGAACCGCCGCGAGCCAGCCAGCCGCCCAGGCCCGCTCGTCGGGCTCGTCGATACGGGCCAGGGGCTGGAGGGTCAGGGCGCCTGCGCCCTCGCCGGAAAGGTCGTGGAACGCCCCGCCCATGCCCAGCACAGCCGCCCGGCTGGAGGCGCCGAAGTCGAAGGCGAAGACCTGGGCCTGCCGATAGCGCCGAAACTGCAGGGCCAGGAGGGCCAGCAACACGCTCTTGCCGGCCCCGGTCGGCCCGACGATCAGGGTGTGACCGACGTCACCGACATGCAGGCTCAGCCGAAACGGGGTCGAGCCGGCGGTCCTGGCGATCAGCAGCGGCGGACCGTCCAGATGGGCGTTGCGCGCCGGCCCGGCCCAGACCGCCGACATCGGGGCGATGTGGGCCAGGTTCAGGGTCGAGAGCGGCGGCTGACGGACATTGGCGTAGGCGTGACCCGGGAGGGTTCCCAGCCAGGCCTCCACGGCGTTGACGCTCTCGCGGATGACGGTGAAGTCGCGGCCCTGGATGACCTTCTCGGCCAGGGCCAGCTTGGTGGCGGCCAAGCCTGCGTCCACGTCCCAGACCACCAGGCTGGCGGTGACATAGGCAAAGGCCACCGCGTCGCCGCCAAGGTCCTGCAGGGCCAGATCGGCGTCGGCGGCCTTGTTGGCCGCGTCGTTGTCGACCAGCGGCGAGGCCTCCTGGGTCAGGGCCTCGCGCAGCAGGACCAGCACCGACTTGCGCTTGGCGAACCACTGGCGCCGGATCTTGCCCAGCAGGCTGGCCGCATCGGTCTTGTCCAGGCAGATGGCCCGGGTGGTCCAACGATAGGCCATGCCCAGGCGGTTGAGCGCGTCGAGCAGGCCGGGGACCGTCGCGGACGGGAAGCCGGTCAGGGTCAGGACCCGCAGATGCGCGGACCCCAGGCGCGGCTCGAGCCCGCCCGTCAGGGCCTCCGTCGCTAGCAGGGCGTCCAGGTGCATGGGCGTCGTGGGAACACCCACCGCCTGGCGGACGGTGGAGACCGCCCCGTGCAGGAAGCTCAAGGTCGCCGCGTCGTCCAACCAGTCGGCCTTGGGCATCAGGCCGTCCAGCAGGGCCAGAAGCCGATCGGACCGATCGACAAAGCCGGCCAGCTCGGCGCGCCAGTCGACCCCCGCCCCGGCTCGGCCTTCAATGAAGAGGCCCTCGATGCGGCCCCGGCGATCGGCCGGCGGCAGATAGGTCAGGGTCAGGAAGTAGCGGCTCTCGAAGTGGTCGCCGGTCTGGACGAAGGCGGCCTTGCGCTCCTCGTCGATCAGGGCCGAGACCGGATCGGGAAAGACGCTGACCGGATAGGCCTGGGCGTGATCGCGCCGCGCCTCGACAAACAGCGCCCACCCCGAGCCCAGGCGGCGGAAGGCGCCGTTGAGCCGAGCGGCGACCGCGGCGACCTCCCCGTCGGTGGCCGAGTCCAGGTCCGCCCCCCGAAACTCGGCGGTGCGCTGGAAGGATCCGTCCTTGTTGAGCACCACGCCGGGCGCGACCAGCGCCGCCCAGGGCAGATGATCGGCCAG
>NCDQ01000350.1 GCA_002280275.1 Caulobacter vibrioides
TGGTTTAGATAGGCCTCGTAGTACCCCTTGTGCGAAGCGCCCACGATGGTCAGCAGCCGCATGCCCGGATGCTGTCCCAGCACGTCGCGGATATTGGCGTTGAGCCATCGCGAGGCGTTGCGCTTATTGACCGCGCCCATGACGTTCTCGGCCAGGCGGATCAGCATCTTGATCTCTTCGTGCGCCGAGCGGTCGCGGCCCAGCAGGGACTCGATGAAGTCGCCGTTCAGCAGGGTCTTCGAGCGCGTCGTGAAGGCGACCTGGATGTCCTCGCCCTGCAGGATGCGGCCGGCGGCGGCGGTCAGTCCCATGGCCAGCGAGCGCAGGAACTCGATCTCGGCCTCGGCGTCATTGGGCTTCAGACGGCGGACGCCATTGAGTTCAGTGAGCACGCGTTGGGCGATGGCCTTACGCACGCTGGGGAAGTTGTCGCCGGCGAGCCATTCGCCGAGACGGCGCGCGGTGCCCGACAGCTCGGGCATGCAGGCGCGCACGCTAGGTTCGATGCGGATCAGGGCTTCCACCGCCGCGCCGCCGGTCAGGCGGGTCATGGCGGCGAGGGTGGAGCCGAGGTCGTCCTTGGTGTCCAAGAGGTCGGCCATGCCGGCGCGCGAGCCGATGATCTCGGCCAGCGGCGTCTCGATCGCTTGCAGCGCCGCGACACGCGCGCGGGGCTCGGCGGGGGCGGCGTCGGCCAGGTCGAGGAGACGCGCGATCTTGTCCGACCAGTTGGTGGCGGGCGCGATCGACGCGGCGACACCGGCGCCGAGCAGGAAGGCGCGGTCGGGGTCGGCGACCAGGCGCTCGGCGGCCTTAGCGAAGCCTTCCTTGTCGAGGTCGGGAAGCGCGCCCTTCTTGAACGCCTTCATCAGGTTGGCGATGGTGCGCTCGACCAGCCCGTGGAAGTGCCGCATGACCTCGTGGACAGATTGTCCGCGCGCCTCGGCCTCGGGGATAGCGATCTTCTGCAGCGCATGCTGCAGGTCCGTGCCGGACGCTTCCAGCTTTTCGACCAGGTCGGGGCGGTGCAGCAGCTCGAACGGCGTCGCCTTGTGGCGCGACAGCCAACCTTCCAGCAGGCGACCGATCCGGTCGCGGGCATGGGCGGTATAGAGATCGGCGGGCTGGACGCAGAGCGGATCGCGGTCTTCGACCTCCTTCTTGGGCTTGCCGCCGTCGACGAGGCCCTTGGTGAAGATCGAGATCGACTTGTACTCGCCGGTGGACGGGTCGAGCGTCTCCTTGGTCACGCGCGAGGCGACCGCGCGGTTCTGGGTCAGGACGTCTTCAGCCACCTGCAAGGCGTGCGCGCGGTTTTCAGTGGCGATTTCCAGCGTCCACTGCGCGCCGACCTTGCGTCGGACAAAAAGCTCGTAATGAACTTGGCTCATGCCCTACCCGCTCCAAGAGCGGTAACTATGGCGTACGAGACCTTAAGGCGAAGTTGAGGATACTTGCCGGTGACCTGCGCGCCGCAATCGCGCCTTTCTCGGGCCGCAAAGCGCCGACAGAACCAGGGAAAGCTTCGCCGCGCCGTGCGTTGAAGCTGTGACGCCCGACCGATAGGATCAGGCGAACACGGAAGGTGAAGGACACGTATCGACCCAATGGCCGCGATCACGCTCATTGACGACGACGAGAACATCGTCGCTTCGGTCTCTTTGGCCCTGGAGAGCCATGGCCATACCGTGAAGGCCTATTACGACGGGGCTTCTGGATTGGAAGCGGTGGAGGCCAGTCCGCCGGACCTGGTGATCCTCGATGTGAAGATGCCGCGCATGGATGGCATGGAGGTGCTTCGCCGGCTGCGCCAGACGTCCGAGATCCCGGTGATCATGCTGACGTCGAAGGACGACGAGATCGACGAAATCCTCGGCTTCAACCTTGGCGCCGATGACTACATGCACAAGCCCTTCAGTCAGCGGCTGCTGCTGGAGCGGGTGAAGGCTGTTCTGCGGCGCGCGCGTCCTGAGGAGGACGAGGCGTCCACCGCCGCTGGCGCGGCGGGGTCAAAGACGATGAAGCGCGGCAAGCTCACGCTTGACCCCGCCCGTCACGACAGCCTGTGGGACGGCAGGCCCGTGCGCTTGACCGTGACCGAATTTCTGCTGCTGCAGGCGCTGGCCCAGCGCCCGGGCTTTGTGAAGAGCCGCGACAACCTGATGGACGCGGCTTACGACGATCAGGTCTATGTCGACGACCGCACGATCGACAGCCACATCAAGCGGATGCGCAAGAAGTTCCGCCAGGTCGACCCGGAATTCGACTCCATCGAGACCCTGTACGGCGTTGGCTATCGTTACCGCGAAGCCTGATACGGTCGCGCCTGAGCTCAGGCGTCGTTTCGCCTGGCCGCGCGGCTCGCGGCTGGGGCGCCTGATCGTTGTCCTGAACGTCGTGGCCCTGGCGATCGTCATCGTTGGGGCCCTGATTCTCAACGAGCTGCGCAACGGGCTCGTGAACGCGCGGATCGACGGCCTGTCCACCCAGGGCGAACTGATCGCCAACGTCATTGACCAATCCGCGACGGTCGGTGAGCCGGAGCCGGCGCTGGATCCCTACGCGGCCAGCCAGATCTTCCAGCTGCTGTTTATCCCCCGCTCGCAGCGCGCCCGACTGTTCGACGCAAAAGGTCAGGCGCTGGCGGATTCGTTCGTTGTCGCCGATCGCGTCGACTGGAAGGTCCTGCCGCCCGCTCGCAAGCCGGACCAGAAGGACGCGGAAGCCCAGACGACGCCGGAGCGCGACGCGAAGGCCAAGCGCGCTCAGGAGGCCTTGGCCGACGAAATCGCCCAGGCGATGCGCGGCCGAACGGTTGCAGGGACCCGGATCGCCGAGAACGGCGAACGCGTGGTTTCGGTGTCCATCCCGATCCAGCACGTGAAGGCGGTGCTGGGCGTCCTGACGCTGGAGGCCAGCGACGTCGACGAGATCATCGCCGCGCAGCGAAAGGCTCTGTTGCCGTTCATCGCGGTCGCCATGCTGGCCATTCTGACCTCGAGCGTGCTGCTGCATCGGCTGATCGCCGTGCCGGTGCT
>NCDQ01000351.1 GCA_002280275.1 Caulobacter vibrioides
CTATACCGGCGCCATGACCGCTCTTGTCTTGCTCGCCGCCGCCGTGATCGCCTGCACCACGCCCAAGGTCCATGACGGCGACACCCTGCGCTGCGGGGCCGATCGCATCCGGCTCTTTGGGGTGGACGCCCCCGAGGTGCGGCGCGGCCAGACCCCAGCCGAACCGCTCGCCTACGAAGCGCGCGACCTGCTGGTCAGCTTGACGCGGGGGCGGGTTGGTTGCCGGGTGGTCGATCACGACCGCTATGGCCGCCATGTCGCCCGCTGTTGGTCGGACGCCTCGCCCGATATCAACGCGGCTCTGATCCGCTCGGGCCTGGCCACTGAATATCGCCGCTACAGCAAGGGAGCCTACGCGGCCGCCGAAGCCGAGGCCAAGCGCGCCCGTCGCGGCGCCTGGTAATAGCGACGCTCAGGAAATAGCGACGCCCTATGCGCGAAAGCGGCCGATCCCAAAGGATCGGCCGCCCCGGTCTTCCCATCGAAAGAACGCGCGGGGCGGCCCAGGGCCGCCCCGCCTTCAGCTATTCGGCCGCAATCTCCTCAGGCTCGGCTTGAAGCGCCTCGACCTGGGAAGCCGGTTGATCCGCTTGCCCATCCGCCGCCGACGTCTCGGCGTCGGGTTCGGCGTCGGGTTCGGCGTCGGGTTCGGCGTCGGGTTCGGCGTCGGGTTCGGCTTCGGGCGACGGGCTCTCGCCCTGCGCCGTATCCGACACCGCCCGGTCGACGCTCGGGCTTGCGTAGGCCCGCGATGCGCCCCGCCGCCTCGGCCGACACGCCCTCGGTCACGGCGGCCAGGACATGGGCCTTGGTCACCCGGTCGAGGTAGCGCCCGGCGGTCGGCTTCCAATAGGCCGTCATGTCGAGGTCCAGGGCCGTGGCCAGGGTCTCGGCATGGGCCAGGGCCAGCGGACGGCGCTCGAAGCCGCGCACGGCGTTGAGCGACAGGCTCACGCAGTGGGCCAGCAGGCTGGCGCGGCTGTCGCCGTCCAGACCGACGACGAAGTCCCACAGCGCCTCGGCGCCCTGCGGCATCTGCCGAGCCCAGGCCGCATGACGCTCGGCGTTGGCCTGCCCCGCGAGGCTGTCCTCGATGCCATCGCCGTCATTCGACAAGACATGGGAGCCCATCCGGATATCCAGGCAGGAGGCAAAGCCCCCGACCCCAAACACCCGAAGGACCAAGGCATGGACCAGGGCGACCAGAGCAAGGTCGGGATCGCCCGCCAAGGCGTCGCGCAAGGCGGCGCTGCGGTGGGCGGTCAGGTCGGCGACCAGCCGGGCCGAAAGCGGCGCGGTCGCATCGCCGACCGGCTCGTCCTGGGCTTGGGTCTGGGCGTCGTCACCCTCGCCGTCCTCGCCCTGCCCGCCGCCGTAGCCGTCGGCGTCATCGTCACCCTCTCCGTCGGGCTGGCCCGTCTCGTCACCTTCGACTTCCTCGGGCTCAGGCGCGGGTTCGTCCTCGGGCCGCACGAACCCGCGATCGATGCGGGCCTCGCCATATTGGCTGAGGACCACGAACACCCCGGCCCGCGCCTTCTCGGCCGGGTCGTATCCGTAGGTTTCGCCGAAGGCCTCCAGGGCGTCCTGGATCGCTTCGAACCGCGCGGCGACCTCGGGCGGCGGCGGCTCGACATCGGCCCATTGCTCGGTCAGGGCCGCGTCCTCGGTCTGCAAGGCGTTGATGGCCTCGACGTCCTGCGCTGAACGCTGCATCACCCGTTCCCAGACCCGCGAGCAGCCATGAGCGCCGGGGAGTCGAGATAGGCCGCCGACCACTTCCAGCCCTCGGTGTCGCGGACATTGACGGCGATGGCGGCGAGCTTTTCGAGCACAAGCTGGTCGAGCAGCACCACATCCTCGATCCAGCCGCCGCGATCCTCGGTGAAGAGATCGCGCAACACAGGGCCGCCTGCCTCGGCATAGGCCTCCAGGCCGACGAACTGGACGCGCCGGTCATCGGCGGAGACCTTGGTGTCGGTCATGGCGCGGCGGATCGCATAGGCTTGGCGGTTGTTCTGGGGCAGCTGGGCGAACACCTGCATCTGGCGCTCGGGGTCGGGATTGACGGCGAAGGCCATCATCTGTTCCAGCGTCAGGGCGTCCTCGCGATAGAGGTCCAGCAGCGCCGGGGCGACCGAGCCCAGGCGCAAGCGCTGACGCACGATCTGCGGCGAGACCCCGAACCGCGCGCCGATCTCCTCGGCCCCGTAGCCCTTGCGGTCGGCAAGGTCCTTGAAGGCCTCGAACTGGTCGGCGGGGTGCATGTCGCGGCGCGAAACGTTTTCATCGAGAGAAATCTCGGCGGGGTCGTTCCGCGTATCCACCACGCATCGCACAAGCTCGGCCTTGCCGATCAGCTTGCGCTTGGCCAGCAGTTTGAGGGCCTGACGGCGGCCTTCGCCGATGGTGACGAGGTAATAGCCGCTCTCCTGGCCGCCCTCCTTGACCTCGGGTTCGACCACCAGGGGTTGGAGCAGGCCCTTGACGCGGATGGACGCGGCGCGGGCCTCGACATCGTCGGCCGTATGGCCGACGCGCCGCGCATTGCGCGGCGAGGCTTTCAGCTTGTTGAGGGCGATCTCATGCACGTCGCCGGACTGCACCGGCGCACGGCCGGGGTTCGTCGGGGTTTGGGTTTGCAGGGACATGATGGCCTCCTTTGGGGGCTCGGGGTTCAGGCGCAAAAAGCGCGCCTGACCCCGACGCCCGTCGGCGAGACC
The DNA here is from genome assembly GCA_002280275.1 of Caulobacter vibrioides. Lineage (GTDB taxonomy): Bacteria > Pseudomonadota > Alphaproteobacteria > Caulobacterales > Caulobacteraceae > Caulobacter > Caulobacter vibrioides_A. The sequence continues at coordinate 2,724 of NCDQ01000351.1, forward strand.
GGGGGTGAAGCGGAGTGGCCGGCTTCGCGGGGACCCGGCTGCAGGGCGTCGACTGCCGCTGTCGCCAAATTGTCGAGACGACCGAAGCTGGGCGGAAGCCGGTCCGTAGCGCGCTGGGGGCGGAGCCCTAAGCCACCGGCCGCGGGAGCGGCCAGAAGGACAAGCCCGCGGAGCGGCCAGACAAATGCCCCAGGCCGCGCCGGCGGCCGTCTCTTATGCAAAATGAAGACTGCTAGGAGCCCGCGCATGCGCGGGGCGGGAAGCGGCGTCGAGCGGCCGGCGGCAGGCCCCATTCTTCTCTACTGGGGCCTGCCCCCCAGGCGTCGCGCCCGAGGGAGCGGCGAAAGCCGCGGGACCGAGCGTGACCGCCGGCTGCTCTCGATATTGGGGAAGCCGACCGCGCAAGCGGGCGAGCGGACCCTCTTCAAGCGAGGCCGCTACCCGCCGGATCGTGGGTCCTCGGGGGTGGCCCGACGTTTCTCACGCCGCCGGGCCTGTCACCGGCCGTTCTCACGCAACCGGCGACGGAGGCAAATCTGGCGCAGGATCCGTGACCGCGCAATACCGGAGAAATACGGGGTCCCCTCGAACCATCCAGCCCGAACGGCCGGCGGCGCGTGACAATCTGCTGCGCTCGCAGCAGGGTTCGGCTTCGATTCTCAACAAGGACAGTGCTGATGAACGTTTCGGACCTGATCGATGCGGCCGTGGCCGCCGAACCCAAACTGACCAAGACCCAGGCCAAGACCCTGATCGACGGGGTCTTCAAGGCGCTGACCGAAGCCGCCGTGAAGGGCGAGGAGATCTCGATCCCGGGCTTTGGCAAGTTCAAGGTCCAGGCCAAGCCGGCCCGCACCGGCCGCAACCCCTCGACGGGCGCCGCGATCGAGATCGCCGCCTCCAAGAAGGTCGCCTTCAC
>NCDQ01000352.1 GCA_002280275.1 Caulobacter vibrioides
GCGCGGCGCGTTATGACGGCGTCTTGGCCGCACGGCCGGCGTTCGGGGACGGCCCAGCGCCCTGCCTTGAAGCGCTCGAACGCGGCCTGGCTATCTATCGCTGGGCCTGCGCGCTGCTGTGGATGATCCCGCTGGCCTTGGGCATTGCGACCTTACTCGCCCGATGACCCCTCCTCGTCTATCCAGGACCCTCGTCATGACCGCCTTGCCGACCGTCATCCCCGTCGACACCACGCTGGAGCCCCGGCTGCGCGCCGTCCTGGCCGCCAAGGCAAAGCCGCCGGGCTCCCTGGGGCGGCTCGAGGACCTGGCGGTGCAGATCGGCCTGATCCAGGATCGACTCGACCCGCGCCTCGACCGCACCGAACTTTATGTGTTCGCCGGCGACCACGGCCTGAACCAGGAGGGCGTCTCGGCCTATCCCTCGAGCGTGACCGCCGCGATGGTGCGGCTGTTCCTGTCGGGACGCTCCAGCGTCGGCGCCCTGGCCAAGGCCACGGGGGTGCAGGTGCGCGTGGTGGACGCCGGGGTTGACGCCGACCTGCCCGCCCATCCCGACCTGATCGCCGCCAAGGTTCGACGGGGATCGCGCAACGCCGCTAAGGAACCTGCCCTGACCCGGGATGAGGTTCTGCAGGCCATCGCCCATGGCGCCGAGATCGCCCGGACGTCGACCGCGCAGGTCTTCGCCCTGGGGGAAATGGGCATCGGCAACAGCTCGTCCGCGGCCCTGATCATGCACCGCCTGGCCCCGGCGCCCTTGGACGACTGCGTCGGTCAGGGCGCCGGCCACGATCCTGACGGCATGATCCGCAAGCGGGCCAGTATCGCCCTGGCGGCCCTACGCTCTGACGCGAGGGTGCCCCTGGACGTGCTGGCCGAGTTCGGCGGTTTGGAGATCGCCATGATGACCGGCGCCGTGCTGGGCGCGGCGGCCGCGCGGCGCGTCGTGCTGATCGACGGCTTTATCAGCACGGCGGCGGCTCTCGCGGCGATCCGGCTGGTTCCAGCGGCCCTCGACTATTGCGTCTTTTCCCACGGCTCGGCCGAGCGCGGCCATCCCCTTATGCTCCGGGCCCTGGGCGTCCGCCCCCTGCTCGACCTCGACCTGCGGCTGGGCGAGGGCACCGGAGCGGCCCTGGCCGCGCCGCTGCTGGCCGCCGCCGCCAATCTGCTGACCGAGGTGGCCGACCTGGCCGAAGTTCTGGCGCAGCCCGCCTGATGCCTCGCCAGCTGAAGCTGTTTCTCTGCGCCGTGCAGTTCCTGACCCGCTTGCCGGCCCCGTCCTTCCGCGACTTCGAACCGGACTGGATCACCCGCGCGGCGCGCTACTTCCCTCTGGTCGGCGTCCTGGTCGGCGGCGCCTGCGCCCTGGTATTGCTGGCGAGCGGACAACTCTGGCGCGGCGCCCTGCCCGCCCTGCTGGCGATCGCGGTGGGCGTGCTGCTGACCGGCGGCTTCCACGAGGACGGCCTTGCTGACACCGCCGACGGGCTGGGCGGGGGGCAGACCTCCGCGCGCCGTCTTGAAATCATGAAGGACAGCCGCGTCGGCGCCTACGGCGTCCTCGCCCTGGGCCTGGTCCTGGCCCTAAAGGTCGCCGCTCTGACCGTCCTGCCGCTGACGACGGCCGCCCTGGCCCTTATTGCCGCCCACGGCGCCGGCCGGGTGGCCGCCGTGACGGTTATGGTGCTGCAGCCCAATGTCAGCGGCCCGGCCAGCGCAAAGTACAAGCCCGCGCCGGACGGGGTTAGGCCGGGCGAACTGTTCGTCGCCGCTCTCCTGGGCCTCTGGCCGCTGGCGCTGCTTGGCATGGCGGGGCTGGTCGGCGCTGCGATCGGCGGCGGGCTGGCGGTTATGTTGACGCACACGGCCCGGCGCCTGATCGGCGGCTATACCGGCGATGTGTTGGGCGGGGTCGAGCAGGTCGCCGAACTTGGCGTCCTGCTAGGTGTGTCGATCATGCTGGCCGAACGATGACCCTGCTCGTCTGCCCGCTCAGCAAGGTAGAATCGGCGGCTGCCCTGTACCGACCGTCCCATATGGTCAGCCTGTTGTCGCCGTCCTCGCCCCCGGAAAGCTGGCCCACGCCGGATGGCGAGCACCTGCGATTGGCGTTTCATGACATCGCCGCGCCGCGGGATGGCCTTGTCCCCCCGGGCGGTGAACAGGTTGCCGAGCTACTAGCGTTCGCAGCTCGCTGGGATGCTACGCGACCGCTGCTCGTGCACTGCTGGGCCGGGGTCAGCCGCTCGACGGCGGCGGCTTTCATCATCGCCTGCCAGCGGGCGCCTGGGCGCTCGGAAGCGGAGATCGCCGGCGCTCTTCGCATTGCCGCGCCTTATGCGACACCCAATCCCCTGCTGGTCGCCCTAGCGGACGAAACGCTCGGACGCGGCGGCCGGATGATCGAGGCCGTTGCGGCTATAGGCCGAGGGGCCGAGACGTTCGAGGGAGCCTTGTTTGAACTCTGACCTGCTCCTGAAGAACTGGACCGGTTAGAGCTAGAATTTTCTCGTTTTGCGGCAAGGGCAGCCGGTCAGACGCCTTCACCGAACCTCCGGGGCGCTCCATATCCACGACGTTCGGGGCAGCGCGTCAGCGAGCATGGTATAGAATGCTCAGCAACATTGGGGGGCTGTAGTATCGAGCGCTCTTCCCGCGGCCAAGTTTTCTGGAAGTCCCCTCAAGCTGAAATCCTTTTCCGAGTCTGATCGGCTGACGCCTCTCCGACAGCCGACACGACATCGCCGATGACGATCAAAGCGGGCCGCCGACCGTCGAGGCTCCGACTTTCGGAAGCTCCCCAAGGGTCACCGCCGTCAGCTTGGCGCTGGGCGCGTCGACGCTGTCCAGGATCGTGACCGGCGTTGTCGGAGCCCTGCCTTGCCACAGAAGCGCCGTCGCCAGCGAACAGGCCGCTCAGGCCACCACCCGCGATCGGACCTTCCCAAGGTCGCCTAAGAGTCATGATTGATCGCCTCCGCCGGCGACGTCGTTCAAAACTTCCCCGCGTAG
>NCDQ01000353.1 GCA_002280275.1 Caulobacter vibrioides
GACCCGCGCCCAGGCGATTGGTCAGCGTATCGACAAGGCCCGAAAGGTCGGTGGGTCCGCCGGCGTCGCCCAGGCTTTCGGTCTGCTTGAAGACCAGGGCCTCCGCGCCGGGCGCGGCCAGGATGATCTTCTCCACGCCAAAGCCCGGATCGACGTTTTCGAGCTTCTCGCAGAGCAACCGCGCCAGGCGCCCTGCGTCGCGGGACGGCGCAGCCATGGCGATCCGGGCTGTCTCCGTCCGGTTGTCGACGCGGATGAAATAGGCGTCCAGGCGCCGCGCGCCGAGGCTGACGGCTTCCAAGCTGGCGCAAAGTTCGGCCACCAGCTGGGTGACGTATCGCGCCATGGTTTCCGGCGCGCCGATCGGCTCAGCAAAGGCCCGGCGCGCCGTCAGAGTCTCAAGAGCCATGACCGGTTCGATCGGCTCAGCATGACGGCCAAAGGCTTGATCCAGTCGTCTCACTGGCGCGTAGCCGACGCGATGGGCCAGCGGCCCTTTGGGCGTGGCTTCGAGTTCGCCAATGGTGTCAAAGCCCAGCCGCCCTAACGCTTCCACAGTCGAGGCCGGAAGACGCAGCGCCGAGACCGGCAGACCGGAGATCTCCCTGCCGATCACGCCAGGATCGACCACGAAGATCGCTCGGCGACCGTAGCGGGCCAGGGCGTGGGCTGCGCCCCAGGTGTCGGCGATGGCGATCTGCGACTGCAGCCCGACCGTCTCGAGCCGGGTGCGAATGTCGATGAGCATTTTCTCTTCGCCGCCGCGCAGGTGCGCCGCCCCCGTGGCATCGATCACCAGGCCATCGGGCGCGTCGGCCGCCACGACAGGCGAGTAGAGGCGCTGGGCCCAGAGCGCCAAACGATGCAGCGCCGCGGCGTCGCCAGCTGGGTCGAGATCCTGCAGCACCAAGCCCGGGACCATGGCCGTAGCTTGAGCGACGGCTTGGCCCAGCCGAAGCCCGGCCTGCGCCGCGGCCGTGTTCAGGCTGGCCACGGCCCGGCGGCGACCGACCCGTCCGACCATGACGATGGGAACGTCAGGCGGCGGCGCGCTCTTGCCCAGGCTGCGGCGAAGCCGATCGGTCGGCCACTGGGGCAGGAAGACGGAGATGACCCTTGGCGTCACAGGCTTCAATCTCGATGTCGAAAGCTTCGCCGGCGCGGCAACGCAAAAGTTCAAGGAGCCAGCGGGGGCGACCCACGCCGACGGTTGGCAGGGGAGAGGAGGGGAGGGCCGACACCCTCCAGCGGGTCACGGCCGCCGTGGGCTGACCCAGGTCCGCCGCGTCCGCGATGCGTCGCCATCTTCGGATCGCGATGGCCATCTGACCGCTCTTTTCCGCCGCCAGCTGCAGCCGGCGCGAAGCGGTCATCGAAAGCTTGGCGACCTCGCCAACCACGCCAGCCAAGCCGCGATACTTCAGCCCTTCTTCCATGGCGCCCAGGATCGCCGCCTCATCGCCGGCCTCGGCGAAAATCACGCGTTTTGGCGGCAGGCCGGCCTGGGCCAGAGCCGGCGCGAAAAGATCGCGCTGACGCAGACACCACAGCACCGGGCCCTCGGCGCGCGCGAGAATTCCGGCGGCGAAACTCGCGACGGCCGCGCCGTGCAAAGCGCCCTCCGCCCCACCGGCCACCTCGTGCAAGGCGCCCATCGCCAGGCCGTGGCCAGGCAGGCGCTCGTCAATCGCCGCCACGCCGAAAGGCAGGACCCGGCCATTGGCGCAGTCGGCCAGCTCGATCAGGCGGACCTGGCGTCTGAGCGCGTCGAGCGCGGCGGGTGAGCGATGGAGGGACATGAGAACCTAACGACTAGGTTCTATCTTTGTTCTCGTCACGACAGCCGAGTCAACGCCGGGTGCGACCGGCTTTGTCGCCCAAGCTTAACGATTCGTCTGAAGGTGTAAGGGCTTGCGAGGACTCAAATATTTTTTGTCGCAGGCGTTGCCGATGCTGACGTCAGAATGGCTGGAGCGCAGGCCAAACCCGTCCTAGGCTCGCGGCATGGATGAACTGCAGCAACGCATCTTGGCGGCCGAAACCGTCATCATCGAACTCACCCCATGGATCGACGAGGGAGCTGTCAGCGACGCCGTCGCTTCAATCCGCGCTGGCCTGCAAGGCTCGATTAGCGAGGACGAGCGCATCATCCGCCTGCAGGCGCTTGAGCTTCTGCAAGACGGCCGCCGGCGATACGGGGGACCCGAGTTTGGAGTCTGGCTACGGTCAACCTGAGCTAGTCCAGCGTCTCGAACACCACGTCACGAGGATCCTTGTCTTCGCGCAGCCCCTTGTAGCTGGCCTGACGAAGCTTGCCGCTGTTGGTCCACTCGGCGATCTCGACGTTGGCGACAAGAATCGGTTCGACCCAATGGATATCGGAGGTCTTGCGCGGAGCGCCGGCCGCATAAGGGCTGACGTCGGACCGGGCCGCGCTGAGCTTGGGCAGCAGCTCCGACATGCTTTTGGCGGTAAAGCCGGTGCCGACCGATCCGGAATAGACGAACTGGCCATCGCGATAGACGCCGGTCAGAAGGCCGGTGAATCGCAACCCCTCAGTCTTCCAGCCGCCGATGACAACTTCGAGGGCTGGGCGGCACTTTGCCTTTGTCCAACTGCCGTCCTTGCCCGCCCGATAGGGCGCGTTGAGGCGCTTGGAGACGATGCCTTCGAGGCCCATCTTGCAAGCGCTCAAGTGAAGGTCCCGGCCAGATCCCGGTAGTGGGTCCACGAGCCGGATCGTCGCGGGAAGATCAAGGTCCTCCAAGGCCAGCGACAGGCGGCGGCGCCGTTCGGACAATGGCAGGTCGCGCAAATCTTGCCCGTCGAGCCAGGGCGCGTCGAACAGGAAGAACACCAAGCGATCAAGCGCGCCGCGCTGGATATCCGATTTTAAGGTGGAGAAGTTGGGACGCCCCTTGGCGTCCATGGCGCAAAGCTCGCCGTCGTAGATGCCGTCGGGCAGTTCGGCGACCTCCGCCGACATCGCGCCGAACTTGTCTGTCCAG
>NCDQ01000354.1:0-3006 GCA_002280275.1 Caulobacter vibrioides
ATCGATCGGGATGATCGGACCGTGCGCTGACAGATTGTAGGCTGTCGAGCCGGCAGGGGTGGCCAGCAAGGCGCCGTCGCAGACCAGTTCGCCCATGCGCACCTTGCCGTCGATGGAGATCCGCAGCTTGGCGGTCTGGCGGGTCTGACGCAGCAGGGAGACCTCGTTGATCGCCAGCGCTCGATGCTGAGTGCGGCGCGCGTCGATGGCGACCATGGCGAGCGGGTGAATCACCGCGCGCTCGGCGGCGTTGATTCGCTCCAGCAGCCCGTCTTCGCTGTACTCGTTCATCAGGAAGCCGACCGAGCCGCGGTTCATGCCGTAGATCGGCGTCTGACTGGCGATCGCCTCGTGGAGGCTTTCGAGCATGAAGCCGTCGCCGCCCAGGGCGACGATCACCTGAGCCTTGTCTTCGCCGACATCGCCGTAGCGCGCCGCGAGTCGCTCCCGCGCCTCTTGGGCTTCGGGTCTGTCGCTGGACTTGAACGCCAAGCGAGTCACGAACGGTTGCGGCTGGTACATGCGGCCAAGAGGCGGGAAGGCCGAGGTCTTGTCAAACCTGTCCGACGGCCTGCCGGAACGCCATGCCTGCGATGTCTGGCGTGAAGGGACCAAAGGCGCTGGCCGCGCGCCTGACGCCCTCGTCGCCGCCGCCAGGGCGGCCACCGTTCAGCTGCCTCACATGCTCCAGGATCGTCGGGAAGACGCTGCGGTCGATTCCGACGGCCGAACAGGCCAGCGCCAGGAGTTCGGGCCGGCTGGTGTCGATCGCTCGGCGGATTTGTCCGGGCTCGAACTTGCCCAGCCGCGCCAGGGCCATGACGAAAAGCTGGAGGCGTCCTTCCCGCAGCACGCGCAGAAGGTAGCCCGGGCGCAGCTGTCCGGCCGAATCGAGTTTCTCGATGAGGGAGCGCTCCATGTCCTCGCGGTCTTCATCCACTTCCACGGGGCCTATGGCGCTGTCGCTTTCGCCCTTGTGCGCGGCCTGCAGCGCTTCGTTGACAGCGGCTTGCATGCGCGTCGCATCGAGGTGGAAGCGCGCCGACAGCGCATCTCGCAGCGCGCGACCGACCAGCAGATAGAGTTGTTCGGCCAGGTCGCTAGAGAGCTTGGGGTGCCGCGCCAGCGGAGAGCGCAGGGCGACGACGTCGCGCGAGCGATTGACCAGACGACTCATGGCGTCAGGGGAGATCTCGGCGGTGTCGTTGGACGCCAGAGCCGTCATCACTGCAGGCTCGTCCCGGCTGATGATGGCCTCCACGACCGGCGCCTTCAGATGGGGGCGACGGGCGATCTCGATCTGATGCTCCAGCGTGGCCTGGACCAGCAATCGGATCAGGTCGTGATCCTGGAGAACGGGACTGCGGGCAATGATCGGCCGCGCGATCTCTATCTCGTCGAGGGCCATGATGTTGATCAGGGCTGAAGGGGCCCAGTCAGCGTCGGCCAGCCGTTCGGACAGGCGCTTGCGAATGTCGCGCTCGGCTTCGACCACCAAGGTCATGAAGATCGAGTTCAGCAGAGCCTGGATGTCAGGATGGGTGGGCTCGCCACGGGCCTGACCCGCCTCGCATAGATCGACGATGCCGCTCAGCAGTCGTTCCCGATCACCGGGATCACGACTACGCGCCAGCGTCATGAGCGAAGCGATTTCGACGGTTTGAATGGCCCCGCCTCCACGAATCCGGAAGGTCCGACGAAGATGACCTTGCGGCTCGCAAATGAAAACATGCTTAAACAGGTCAAAGCCGCCAACGCGATGTTACGCGTCGAGATGTCGCAAGTCTGAGTGGAGGAGCCGCCGATGGCGCAAGACCTGATCCTGGCCCTGGACCAAGGGACCACCAGCACGCGCGCCATCCTGTTTGACCGCTCCGGCACGGCTCTGGGTGAGGCGTCCAGGCCTCTGCGGCAGAGCTACCCCGCCGACGGCTGGGTTGAGCACGACGCTGAGGAGATCTACGCCGCTGCTGTCGCGGTGCTGCGCGAGGTCGCGGAGACGTCCGGGCGATCGGCGGATATCGCCGCAATCGGCGTCACCAACCAGCGCGAAACGGTCGTTGTCTGGGATCGCGCCACCGGGCGTCCGATCCATCCAGCCATCGTCTGGCAGGATCGCCGGACGGCCGATGTCTGCGCCCGTCTGAAGGGCGAGGGGCATGAACCGAAGGTCACCGAGATCACCGGCCTGCTGCTGGATCCCTATTTCTCGGCCACCAAGATCGCCTGGATCCTCGACAAGGTTCCGGGAGCAAGGGCCCGGGCGGAAGCTGGGGAACTGCTTTGCGGCACCATGGACTGCTGGGTGATCTGGCGGCTGACCGGCGGCGCCGTCCATGCGACCGACGCCACCAACGCCTCGCGAACCCTGCTGTTTGATATCGGCGCGCAAGCCTGGTCGGAGCCGATGCTGGCGCTGTTCGACGTGCCCTCGGCGATCTTGCCCAAGGTGCTGGACTGCGTGGACGACTATGGCGCCACGCAGGCCGATATCCTGGGCCGCGAGGTTCCGATCCGTGGCGTGGCGGGCGACCAGCAAGCGGCGCTGATGGGGCAGGGGTGCGTGGCGCCGGGGCAGATGAAGGCGACCTACGGCACCGGCTGCTTCATGCTGATCAACACCGGAACCGACCGCGCCGTCTCGCGGGCCCGCCTGCTGACCACGGTCGCCGCCCGGGTCGGCGGAAAGACCACCTATGCGCTGGAAGGATCGATCTTCGTTGCGGGGGCGGCGATCCAGTGGCTGGGCGAGGGACTGGGCATCACCGGCGGCCCGCGCGCCGCCGAGGCCCTCGCCCGCGCGGCCAAGCCGGATCACGCCGTTGTGGTCGTTCCCGCCTTCACCGGCCTTGGGGCGCCGTGGTGGGACGCCGACGCGCGCGGCGGGATCTTTGGCCTGACCCGCGACGCCGGCTTGCCCGAGATCGCCGCCGCCACCTTCGACGCCTGCGCGCTGCAGACCCGGGACCTGATCGAGGCGATGCGCGCCGATGCCTCCGCCGCCTT
>NCDQ01000354.1:3067-4433 GCA_002280275.1 Caulobacter vibrioides
ACGGCGGGATGTCGAAAAGCGCCTGGTTCTCCCAGCGGCTGGCCGATCTCACGGGGCTCTCGGTGCGTCGCGCCAGCTATCAGGAGACCACGGCCCTAGGCGCAGCGCTATTCGCGGGTGTTGGTGCGGGCCTTTACGGGTCGATCGAGGAAGCCGCAGAGGCCAGTCCGGCCGCTGAAACGCTGGCGCCGTCGATGGGCGAGCATGCCCGCGAGGCCGCCTACGCCCGCTGGCTCGATGCGGTGCCTCGCGTCCGTCTTTAGTCGATCACCCGTTGCAGTGACATCGCTGTCATGGTCTCTAGCCCGCAAACAATCATAAGCGGAGGCCGCCATGACTACTCGACGCGCCATGCTCGGCGCAGGTGTCGCCCTGATCACCGGGGCGCAGGGGTTTGCGGCGCAGGCTAGAGAGGCCGGTTATCCGAAGATCGGCCGCATCCGCAAACTTTCGCCCGAACTGGATGAAGTTGTCGACGCCAACGCGCCGATCGAGCAGTTGGCCGACGGAATCACCTGGGCGGAAGGGCCGGCCTGGGTCGCCGACGGAAACTATCTGCTGTTCTCGGACGTGCCCGGCAACGTCATGCACCGGTGGGACGCTAAGGCCGGCAAGACCGACTTCCTGCGGCCCTCCGGCTATGATGGTCCGCCCACCAAGATCTTCCGCGAGGCCGGCACCAACGGCGCGATCATCAGCACAGCGGGTGAGCTGCTGGTCTGCGACTGCGGCAACCGCGCCGTGGCGCGCATTGACCTGGCGACCCGCAAGAAGACGCTGTTGGCGACAACCTTTAACGGCAAGAAGCTCAACAGCCCCAACGATCTGGTCGAGGTTCGACACGGAGCGTTGAAGGGCTCGCTCTACTTCACCGACCCGCCCTATGGCCTCGAAGGGATGGACGCCTCGCCGGCCAAGGAGCAGGCCTTCAATGGCGTCTACCTGTTGCGGACGAACGGCGAGGTGGCGCTGGTGGACGGCTCGCTCAGCTTCCCCAACGGGGTGGGCCTGTCGCCGGACGGGCGGCGCCTGTACGTCGCCATCTCCGATCCGAAGCGTCCCGTGATCATGGCCTACGACCTGGGCGCGGACGGGCTTCCGACCGCTTCCCGCGTGTTCTTCGACGCCTCGGACTTGCTCAAGGCGGGCGGTCCTGGCCTGCCGGACGGCATGAAGATTGACACCCAGGGACGGCTCTTCGCCAGTGGCCCGGGTGGCATCATGATCCTGACGCCCGACGCCAAGCTGCTGGGCGTGATCGAGACCGGCTTCCCCGCCGCCAACTGCGCCTTTGGCGAGGACGGCCGGACGCTGTTCATCACGTCCAACCACATGGTCGCGCGCGTGCGCACCAAGACCCAAGGCC
>NCDQ01000730.1 GCA_002280275.1 Caulobacter vibrioides
AAGCCCGAGACGCCCATCAGCGTGATCGGCGGCAATGACAACCTGATCGCCAAGCTCCGGGCGAAGTACGGCCTCACCAATCTGGCGCACCACAATCCGCCGATGGGTATGATCGACAAGCCCGAAGCGGTCGCCGCCGCGGCGGACTTCATCGCCGCCCACCCCGCGCGTTTCATCTTTGTAGCGATGGGGCCGCCGCAATCGGAACTTCTGTGCCATCGTCTCATCCAGGACGGCCGCGCCACGGGCGTGGGCCTTTGTATCGGCAGCTCGCTGTCGGTGCTCACGGGGGACTCTAACCCCGCGCCGAATTTGCTGGAGCATTCCGGCTTCGTCTGGCTGTACCGCTTGGTCAAGGAGCCACGGCGTTTGTGGCGTCGCTATCTGCGCGGCTTCTATGCCCTGGGGCTGGCGATCCGGGATGCGTTTGCTCTGCGCCTGGGCCTGAGGCGCCCGTATAGCGATGGCTGATCCGGTCGCGCGCCGAGGCAGAGTTCTGGACGAGTGGCGCGCCGGGTTGAACCTAGAGCGCGGCGAGGCGCGACGAGGCGAGGACAATCTGGTCGCGCTGCCTCGCCCCTGAACCGGATTATCTGGCTAGGCTTGCTGGGTCTGGCGACGCCGATCTTTTGGTTTCGGCGCGGCGAAATCCTCGACATGACCAAGCGGCTTTGGCCGCTGCTGCTGCTGTTTGGTTGGTTCGCCGCCACGACGCGCTGGGCCATCGATCCGGCCACGTCGAACAAGCGTCTGGTGCTGTATATCATCAACCTGCTGGTCGCCGTGGCGCTGGTGGCGGGTCTGCGGGACGCCCGGCGCATGCACGCGGCGCTGGCCACCGCGTGCGCCATTATCATCATCATCGACCTGGGTTCATGGATACTGATGCCCGCCAAGTCGATGTCGGTGCTGGGTCTGGCCGCGATCCACAATCACAAGAACACCCTGGGTTCGGTGATGCTGTTGTCGTCGCTGGTGATCAGCCCCTATGTGCTGTTCCAGCCACGTTTAAGCGCAAGGCTGTTCTGGGGGGCGATGTTCCTGGGTTGCGTGGCGCTGCTGATCGGCAGC
>NCDQ01000025.1 GCA_002280275.1 Caulobacter vibrioides
CCTCCAAGCCGTTGCATGATCGCTTTAGCGCGTGGGTCGTTGGGGTTTGATCGCGCCCACTCCATCGCCTGCGCGTCTTGAGGGGATGATGGGGCGCGGTGGGGCCCAGAGGCCAGCCGGCGACGGCGCGGATGTGCTGCTCGAACTGGTCGACCTCGCAGCCGTCCTGGGTCCAGTGGCCGGTGTTGTGAACGCGGGGCGCGAACTCGTTGACGAGCAGCTTCCCACCCGAGAGCTCGAACAGCTCCACGCCGATGACACCCACATAGTCGAGCGCGGTGAGGATCTTGGCGACAATCGACTCGGCCTGATCCCGCGTGGCCGGCGTGATCTTGGCCGGCGCGACGGTGCGACGAAGGACGCCGCCCTCGTGGTGGTTCTCGCTGACCGGATAGCAGGCGATCTCGCCGTCGCGGCCGCGCGCGGCGATGACGGACAACTCGCGGCCGAAGTCGGCGGGAGCCTCCAGGATCGCCGGCTGACGGCCGATCTTGTCGAACGCCGCCTCGGCGTCGCTGGCCTTCTGGATCCAGGCCTGCCCCTTGCCGTCATAGCCCTCGCGGCGGGTTTTCAGCAGCGACGGCGCGCCGATCCGGGCGACGGCCTCGGCGAGGCTGTCGCTGTCGTTCACGGCGGCGAAGGCCACCGTGGGCACGCCGATCTCGGCCATGAACGTCTTTTCGGCCACGCGGTCCTGGGCGGCGGCCAGCGCCTTGGCCCCCGGCGAGACCATAGCCCCCAGCGCCGTCAGCTCCGAGACGGTGTCGGCGGGGACGTTTTCGAACTCGTAGGTGACGACGTCGCAGGCCTCAGCGAGGCGCTTCAGCGCCCAGCGGTCGTCATAGGCCGCCACGATCTGGCGGGCGGCGACGCGGCCGGCAGGCGAGCCTTCCTCGGGGTCCTGGATCACAACGTCGAAGCCCAGGCGCGCGGCGGCCAGGGCCAGCATGCGCCCCAGCTGTCCCCCGCCGAGGACGCCGATGGTGGAACCGGGAACCAGGGGGAACGAAGCCATTGGGATCAGTCCTCGACGCTTTCGGCGACGCTGTCGGTCTGGGCGGCGCGGAAGGCGGCCAGTCGGCCAGCGAGCGCCGTATCGGACAAGGCCAGGATCTGGGCCGCGAGCAATCCGGCGTTCTTGGCGCCCGCCTCGCCGATCGCCAGGGTGGCGACGGGAATCCCGCCCGGCATCTGGACGATCGAAAGCAGGCTATCGAGGCCCGAAAGCGCCTTCGATTGCACGGGCACGCCCAGCACAGGCAGGTTGGTCATCGAGGCCGCCATGCCTGGCAGGTGCGCCGCGCCGCCGGCGCCGGCGATGATGACCTTGTAGCCCGCCTTTTCCGCGCCCGTGGCGAAGTCGAACAGCCGCTGGGGCGTGCGATGGGCCGAGACGACCTTAGCTTCATAGGCCACGCCCAGGCTGTCCAGCGCGTCGGCCGCGCCTTTCATGGTCGGCCAGTCCGAGCGGCTACCCATGATGATGGCGACGGGAGGCGTGGTTGAAGGCATCGGCGTCGTCCCTTGAACTCGGCGGCGGCGGATGAAAGCCGCCCCGTATGCGGGCCGCCCTCGGTGCGCAAGCCCAAAACGACACAAGGTCGCTCAAGCGCGCTTTTGGAAGCGGGTTTGCCGGGCAGATCAGACCGCTTGTCCCTGCGGCTCTTCGGCGCCCCGATTGCGTCGAACGCCGTTCCCGTTAACCATAGCCAGCTGTGCAATTCGATTCCCCCGTAAGGCCATGAAGATCTCAGGCGCCCGGACCGAACCCTTCGCCGCCATCCGCAAGCGTGCGCTGGCGCGCGCCGGCGCGCAGGTCGCCGCTCGCGAGGTGTCCGCACCAGATAGCGCCGCGTTCCTGGGCCTGACCGAGGCGGACCTGACGCCGAAGGTCGTCGAAGCGCTGCAGACCCTGATGAGCGAGATCGAAGATCTGCGAAATGAAGTCTCCGTCCTGAAACTCCGCCTGAACGAGGCCCAGGGCCTGGCGGACATGGACGTGCTGACCCCGGTGCTGAACCGGCGGGCCTTCCTTCGCGAGATGAAGCGCGTGGCCGCCTTCGCCCAGCGTTACGGTTCGCCGGCCAGCATCGTTTTCTTCGATCTGGACGGCTTCAAGAGCGTCAATGACCGTTTCGGCCACGCGGCGGGCGATGAGGCCCTGAAAGCCGTCGCCAAGCGCCTGCTCGCCAATGTCCGTGAAAGTGACATCGTCGGCCGCATGGGCGGCGACGAGTTTGCGGTGCTCCTGGCGCAAGCCGACAAGGAAACCGCCCTGGCCAAGGCTCAGAGCCTCGCCGAAGCGGTCCGCGCGGAGCCGGTGGAGTTCGGCGAATGGTCAGCGCCGCTGCATATCTCGTTCGGTGTGCGCGAAATCGAAGCCGGCGCAGATCCTGAAGAGGCCTTGGCCGAGGCCGATGCGGCGATGTTCCTGCGCAAACGCAAGACAGCCTGAGGCCCGCGCCACCCAGGGCGCCCAAGTTTTCACCGTGACAACCGCCAGTCGTGCGACCTTATCGCACGGGGACTCATTGACGGTGTCCAGGCAAACTCGCTTCACGGTTTGTTAAGCATGAGCGCGAGATTGAAGGTCATGCAGCGTATCCTGATCGCCGAAGACGATCCGGTTCTGTCGATGATCTACGAGATCACGCTGACGGAAGCTGGATTTGACGTCCTGCTCTGCAGAGACGGCCTGGAGGCGTTTGAGGCGCTGGGTACTTTCTATCCCGACCTGGTGATCACTGACTTCACAATGCCCCGCATGAGCGGCGGCGAACTCGTCAGCGCCGTCCGCAAAGCCCTTCCCGGCGCGGCCACACTGATGGCCTCGGCCATCGACCCCCGCCTGATCAAGGATGGCCAGCACGCGGATGCGCGGCTTGAGAAGCCCATCACCCCCGGACGACTGCTACAGACAGTGCGCGCACTGGAAGATCGCCACGCGGCGTGACAGAACTTTAAGCTGACCCGGACCGCTGCGCGCCCCTAGGGTGCGATCAGATTTTCGGGGAACTCACCATGATCAGCGATCGTGCATCGGCGGTTCTCGCCGTCTTTGCAGCGGCGTGCGCCTGGACGTCCGGTGTGGAGGCGGCGCCGAAGCCGGATCTGAACGCCTATCGTCTCGCGCCCGTGATGGAGGACGGAAAGGTTCGCGCCGTTTCGGTGACGATCACCCTGCCCGCCGACGCCGATGGCGAAACCCGTCTGCGATTGCCCACCGAATGGGGCGGAGGCGAGCGTCTTTGGCGGTTTCTGAAGGATCCCGCCGTGACAGGCGGTCGGCTTTCAAGGCCTGACGAAAAGACATGGGTCATCGCGTCGAAGCCCCGCGCGCGCCTCACCGTTCGCTATCAGGTCATCAGCGCCTACGACGGTTCGCCGCCGCTCGACAGCCCCAACTATGGCCAGCCCATCATCGGTCCGGACGGCTTCTATCTGATCGGCCATACGATCTTCGTGACGCCGGAGGGACGGGAAACCGATACCGCGCGGTTCGCCTGGGACGCCGCCGGCTCCTCCCTAAGATTGGCCACGGATCTATCCCCGCTTGAGCACGCGCCCGGGTCTATCGAACGCCTGGGTCCAAGTGTCTTGATGGCCTATCCAGATCTGATCGAAACGCGTCGAGACATCGGCGGCGCACCGCTGACGGTGGCCATGCGCGGCCAGTTCAACTTCACCGCAGAGGCGCTCGCGGACATGGCGGCCCGATCCATCGGCGCCGTCCGCGCGTTCTGGGGCGATGGGCGCGATCCGTTCCTGATTACCCTCGTCGGCCAGGCAGGTCCCCAAGGCTGGACGTCCTACCGCGGCACAGGACTGGATGACGCCTTCGCGGTGATTTCCACTCAGAACACCAGGCTCGAAGACTATCGGCTCTTCCTCACGCACGAATACCTCCACACTTGGAACGCCGAAAAGCTTGGCGGCGCCATCGAAGGTCCGAGAGAGCCGTCTGGCTACTGGTTCAGTGAGGGGTTCACCGACTACTACGCCCGCCGACTGGCGCTCCGCTCGGGTCTCGTCGATCTGGAAACCTTCGCCGCCGCCTGGAACGAAGCGCTTGAAGGCTATGCCACGTCGTCGGCGATTGGCGCGACCAACGACCAGATCGTCGCCAAGTTCTGGAGCGACAAGGCCATGCAGAAGCTGCCCTATCAGCGCGGCGCGCAACTTGCCGTGCTGGTGGACGGCAAGCTGAAGACGAAGGGCGGGCTTGATCGTGTAATGCTGGCCATGCGCGATCAGGCGGCGAGACAACCGCGCTCACGTCGCCTTTCCGCGTCAGAGACCTTTGGCCCCGTCGCCCGGAAACTCGCCGGCGTTGACCTGACCCCGGAGCTCGATCGTTTCGTGACCCGGGGCGAGCGGATCCTGCTCCCGTCAGACGCCTTCGGAGGATGCCTGACCGTCGAGACCCTGTCGCGACCAGCCTACTGGCTGGGCCTTGATCTCGCCGAGACCGGCAGGGGCCGAATGATCGCCGGCGTCGATCCTGCTGGTCCGGCCTACGCGGCTGGCCTGCGCGACGGCATGAAGTACCTGGGCCGGCACGGCGGCAAGCCGGGCGACAGCGCGATCGAGATCGGACTGGCGATCGAGGAGAACGGCAAGCCTCGCGTGATCCGGTTCCTGCCGAAGGGACCGGGCGAGGTCACCGTACAACGGATCAAGCTTCCGGCGACGCTTACGCCGGACGCACGGGCCGCGTGCGTGAAGGCCGTAGCCGGCTAGAGCATTTTTCGAGCGAAGGGGTTCCGGTTCGCGTGAAGAAAAATGCGTCAAAACAAAAGATTAGAGCTCACGGCCTGACGCAGTCAGATCGTGAAAGGGCTCTCGTCAGGCGATGATGTCCGGCGTCAGGAGATCTTCCAGACGGCCGATTTCGTCCTTCAGGGCCAACTTCTTCCGTTTCAGGCGCGCGATCTGCAGCATGTCGGGCTGGAAACGGTCTTCCAGCGCGCGGATCGCGTCGTCGAGGTCCTTGTGGTCCTCGCGCAGGTCGGCAAGGCGACGTTCGATCGCGATGTCGGTATCATCCGACGGATCATCGTCGTTCATGGACGTCATCTCGGTGGGGCCCCTTCAGGCTCATAGATAGCAAAGGCTGACGAGCGGTAAAGGCGCTCAGCCACGCGCCGTTTCAAGCGCCAGGGCCAGCCTCTCCAGCGCAGCGCGGCGAGGCGGATCGCCCGACGCTTCCGCGGCCGCCACAAGACCCTCCACGACGTTCGCAGGGGCCGTCGGCGGCCCCGCAAGCGCCTCTAGGCTCTCCATCAGCACACGCTCGCCCCGCAGCTCCACGGCCTTCACAGCCTCGCGGAAGGCGTCCTTGCCGATCTCGTCGACGGGGGGCCTCGGCGCCTTGAGCGCACGGCGCACGCCGCGCAAGGGCGCCCCGACATCTCTGTCCCAGCCACGCATGACACCGGCGGCGATTTTCAAGTCGGCCGCCCTGCCCTGCTCCGCCATCCAGGCGGCCCAGAGCAGGTAGGGTACGTTCTGACCGTGGGCGTCCTGCAGATGCAGGCACGCCTCTGCGACAGGTTGACGCGCATAGGCGTCCAAAGCCCAATCCCAAAGCCCTTTGGTCGCGCCCATCGCGTTAACCTTCTCCCTTGCCGGTGATGGTCTCAAGGTCCTCGCCCCAGCGCTTCACGGGTCGCCAGGAGAGACCAAAGAGATCGAGCACACGGCCCACCGACTGATCGACCATCTCCTCGATCGAGCTTGGTTTGGCGTAGAGAGCCGGCAGCGGCGGCGCGATCACCGCGCCCATCTCCGCAAGGCTGGTCATGGTGCGCAAGTGACCCAGATGGAAGGGCGTTTCGCGCACCATCAGCACCAGGGTCCGCCGCTCTTTCAAGACCACGTCGGCGGCGCGGGTCAGCAGCGAAGACGTTACGCCTGTTGCGATTTCGCTCATCGTACGGACGGAACAGGGCGCGACGAGCATGCCCAATGTCCGGAAGGAACCCGACGCGATCGAGGCGCCGACGTCCGCGACGCGATGCACCACATCGGCCTTGGCGTTCACCTCCGAAACCGAAAGCCCGGCCTCCTGGGCAAGGGTCAAGGCGGCGGACTTGGACATCACAAGATGGCTCTCGACACCCAAATCCCGACAGGCGTCGAGCGCACGCAGACCATAGGCCACGCCGGAAGCCCCGGTTATGCCCACCACAAGACGTGGGCGATCAGCGTTTTTCGAACCGTCCAGCATGGTGAATTTCTGTCCGTAGTGGGAGCAAGCCACGCCACGTCAAGCGGGGCCGATTGCAATCATATGTGATCTGACAGCGCCGCGCAGCGGGTGTTCACTTTCCTCTCCAACAGCAAGGAGCCGAGAGCCATGGCCATCGAATCCCGTATCCGCGAGCTTGGGTCCCGTCACGAGAACCTCGATCGCAAGATCCAGGAGGAGACCAATCGACCCGGTAGCGACGGAACGGCGCTTAGGGAGCTTAAGCGGCGGAAATTGCGGCTCAAGGAAGAGATCGAGGGCCTGAAGGCTCGAATGCACTAGCTGCTAGAGGCAGCCGAAAAACGAGAGGCCCCGCTCCGGCAAGGAACGGGGCCTCTGCTTTTTGGGGACGCGCCGAGGCTTAGTCCTCGTCTTCCTCGTCCACATAGCCCGTCGACTGGCCGAACACGTCTTCAGCTTTGATCTCGCCGCGCTTGGCCCGGAAATCTTCTTCCTCGACCTCGGGCTCGAACTGGCCCTCCTCCGAGGCCGGACGCAGGGTCGGGTCTTCCGGCACGATGCCCTTCTTCAGGTCGTCCTTGGCCTTCTTCTCGGCGGCCTTCTTGACGAGGGCGTCCAGCTCCAGCTGCCCGACCAGACCCAGGGTCACCGGATCGACCGGCTTGATGTTGGCCGCATTCCAGTGCGTGCGGGCGCGGACCTGCTCGATCGTGGCCTTGGTGGTGCCCAGGATCTTGGAGATCTGGGCGTCGGTCACTTCGGGGTGATGGCGCAGGAACCAGGCGATGGCGTCCGGACGGTCCTGACGACGCGACACCGGCGTATAGCGCGGAGCCTTCTTCTGCGGCTTCAAGAGTTCGGCGTGGCGGCTGACCTGGGCCTTCATCCGGTAGTCTGGGTTGGCCTGGGCGCGGTCCAGTTCCTCGCGGGTCAGCTGGCCGTTGCCGATCGGGTCGGCGCCGCGGATGTCGCGCGCCACTTCACCGTCGGCGATGCCCCGCACTTCCAGCGGGTGCAGGCCGCAGAAATCGGCGATCTGCTCGAAGCTGAGCGAGGTGTTGTCCACCAACCAGACGGCGGTCGCCTTGGGCATCAGGATGTCGGACATGCGGTCCTCCAGAAATGACGGCGCCCGGCCTTTCGGCCGGGCGGGTTGTTGGTGAACGCTATAATCCGGTTCTCGTGAAAAGGGAACGGGGGACAAGCAGAGACGGCCATCCCACCGCTCAAATCCACGCGCTCATTACTTCAGACCGTCAGCACCACCTTGCCCACATGCTCTCCGGCCTCGAGGTGAGCGTGAGCCGTGCCGGCTTCGGCAAGCGGGAAGGTCGCATCGACGATGGGCTTCAGCTTGCCGGCCGCCACCCAGGGCCAGACGACGCGCTCGACCTCGGCGGCCAGACGCGCTTTTTCGTCGGCCGAGCGGGGCCGCAGGGTCGAGCCGGTGATCACGGCGCGCTTCTGCATGATCTTCATCACCGGTACCTCCAGGGTCGAGCCGCCGAGGCTGGCGATATAGACGATGCGGCCGCCAGTGTTCAGGGCGTCGAGGTTCTTCTCGAAGTAGCTGGCGCCGACCATGTCAAGGATCACGTCCGCCCCGCCGGCCGCCTTCACCACCTCGGCGAAATCTTCGGCCTTGGTGTCCACGGCGATGTCGGCGCCCAGTTCAAGCGCCTTGGCCTTCTTGTCGGCGCCGCGTCCGGTGGCGATCACCTTGGCGCCGGCGGCCTTGGCCATGGCGATGGCGGTTGTTCCGATTCCGGACGTTCCACCGTGAACCAGCAGCGTCTCGCCAGCCTTCAACGCGCCATGCTCGAAGACATTGGCGAAGACTGTAAACACCGTCTCCGGCAAGGCGGCGGCCTGGACGAGGTCCAGGTCCCCCGGAACGGGCAGCGCATGGCGGGCGTCGACCACGGCGTACTCAGCGTAGCCCCCGCCGCCCAGCAGGGCGCAGACCTTGTCGCCCCCCTTCCAGCGCCCCGCGCCGATCACGACCTCGCCAGCCACCTCCAAGCCCAGGGTCACGGGCGCGCCGGGCGGTGGTGGGTAGAAGCCCATGCGCTGCAGGAGGTCTGGACGGTTCACCCCCGCCGCCGCCACCTTGATCAGGATCTCACCCGGTCCGGCCGCAGGACGTTCAAGGTCGGTGGCGTGCAGCGCCTGCGCCGGTCCCTTGCCGCCGTCGATCGCGATCGCCGTCATCGTCTCGGCCATGCCGGGCTCCCTCGTGATACTTGCCTTGCGGCCTAGGTAGGCGTCAGATGTCGCACGGAAAAGGGAGAAAAGCCGATGTTCGAGGAGCCTGCGGAAGCCCGCGCCTTCAGCGGACGCGCTTTGAACGAGGCGACCCACGAGGACCTGGAAGTCTACGGCGTCTCGGAACTGGAAGAGCGGATCGAAGCGCTACAGGCTGAGATCGAGCGCACCAAGGCCCATCTGGCCAAGAAAAAGGCCGGGCGAGATGCGGCCAATGCGCTGTTTGGTCGCCTCGACTAACGGTTCCTTTAAGGTTTCGGTGAGGTTACTGGCGGCTTAAGGCGACCTTTCGTCTTAAGAGTTTGTGTGGGTCGGTTCGAAGGGGCGGGTCGCGAAACGGGACGGTTGGCTCTGGCACGGGCGTTGCAGTTCGGCATCCAAGCGAGACGTCCTCGCGGCCTTTCGAAGGGGCATTGAGTAGCTATGACCGAAGTGAACGCGTTCGCGGACACGCCTTGGCGCGCTGGAGTGATCCAGGATTTCGCGCGATCGGAACTGTTTGACCGGACGTTCGAGGAAGGGATGCAGCTGGTCGAGGAGACCGCCGCCTATCTCGACGGGGCCGGACGCCATGACAGCAAGGTCCTCTCCCGCAACGCCGCGCTGGGCTACGCCACCGAGAGCATGCGATTGACCACGCGCCTGATGCAGGTGGCCTCCTGGCTGCTGGTGCAGCGCGCCGTCCGCGAGGGCGAGATGCCGCCCGAAGCTGCGTGCGCCGAAGCCTATCGCCTGGGCGAGGAAGCCCCCGCCGACGGTCCGGCGGTCGAGGAGCTGCCCTTTGGTCTGATGAACCTGCTGCAGCGCTCCGAGCGGCTCTATGAGCGCGTCCGTCACCTGGACCGTCGCATGTACGTCGAGTCGCCGAACGAGGAAGCGCCGCGTCCGGTTCAGAACCAGCTCGATCGCCTGACGGCGGCGTTCGGGGGCTAAAGCCCCCTTCGCCTAGCGACCGAACCGTATCCTGGCCAGCGCGGAGACCATCTCGCTGGCCAGATCCATCGGCTTGAGACCCGCCTTCCACTTTTCGAAGGCCATCACATTGTCGATCCGCGCGTCCAGATGCGACAGCGCCGAGACGCGTCCCGAAGCCATGTCGACGGCCAGGGTGGAAATCAGGATGCCCGACAGGATCGCTCGCTTGGAATAGTGGTTCTCGTCGGTGGCGGTGTCGCCGGCCCAACGCCAGATCACGTCGGCAGACTCCCAGGTAAGGCGCAACGCCAAGGCCAGGTTGGTCGGAAACGCCAGGAAGGCCGCGAGGGGCCTTAGAACGTCGGCGTTCTCCTGAGCCGCGTCGAGCCGGGCGACCACGCCTTCGCGAATCCGCTGGCGAATTTTCAAGGCGGCGACATCGAAGGCCTCAAGGCGCTCCAGCGCCGCGGCGTCATGGCGTCGCGACAAAAGCGCGGCCAGGTCGCGAGGGCCTTCAGGCAGCAACAGCTGCCCCTCGGCTCCGGAAAGGCCCGCCTCAGCGAGCGCGCGACTGACGAGCCCCGCGTTCCAGCCGGCTTTAGGCGCGAGGCGCAGCGCCTTATCCAGAACGCGTTGTTCGGCCAGATCGGCCCAGTTTGCGCCAGCTTGATCGGAAGCTTGGCCGGAGGTGTCGACGGTTTCGCTCATGAATCCGAGTCTACACCGTGGTTTAGGCCGCGTCGCGCATGGACAGCGGCCGTTGGCTCTGCTATCAGCCCCGCCTCATCGCCTGGAAGCACCCCTTCCGGGGCACTGGTTTTATTCGCCCGCCCGGCCCCTCAAGAGGGACTTGGGAATTTTGGTCGGGCTGTCGAATGGAGAGATACCCCTGGTCCAGATTTTCGTCCGCGACAACAACGTCGATCAGGCCCTGAAGGCTCTGAAGAAGAAGATGCAACGCGAAGGCTCGTTCCGCGAAATGAAGCGGCACGTGCATTATGAAAAGCCGTCGGAAAAGCGCGCGCGCCAAAAGGCCGAAGCCGTCCGTCGCGCTCGCAAGCTGGCCCGCAAGCGCGCCCAGCGCGAAGGCCTGCTGCCGATGCCGAAGAAGCCGAGCCGGTAAGACCCTAGGCGCTTCACATCGCTGAAGATTTAAAAGGCCGCGCGGCGATCCGCGCGGCCTTCGTCGTTTCCGGTTAAGACCGTCGAGGGCCTACCCCGCCTGCTTTCGGGCGATCCGGCCGATCAGGGTCTTCAGGTCGATCTTCCCCGTCGCCAGCGCCCCGACATGGAACGCTCGGGTCGAGAACGCCACTAGCGCGACCGTCGTCACCGCCATGAGAATGGTCGTCCCCACCACCTGAACCAGCGGCGGATCGCCAGCGATGCGCACAGGCATCAGGAACGGCGTGAACGGCGGAATCCACGACAGGGTCGAGAGAATCGGCGAGTCGGGCGAGCGGATCGCCTGGCTCATGAAGATGATCGGGATCGACATCACCAGGATGATCGGACCCAGCAGGGTCTGAGCGTCGCGCTGGGTCTCACAGAAGGCGCCAATGCCCGCGAACAGCGCCGCGTACATCAGGTACCCCCCCACCAGATAGACCCCGAAATAGGCCAGCAGACCCTTGCCCAGCAGCACCGCGACCAAGTCGCCGGCCAAGCCCGGGGCGAAGTTGATGAGGGCCGCCCAGCCCGCCATGGCCCAGACGCCCATGACCGTCAGGGTCAGCCCCGCGACCCCGAGTATCTTGCCGCCCATGATCTCCGGGACCGAGGCGGACGACAGCAGAACCTCGAGGATCTTGCTCGACTTTTCCTCGATGACGCTGTTCAGCAGGATGCTGGCGCCGGTCATGACCATCGACCACAACAGAAAGCCAGCCGCGAGGCCGACATAGGTGGGCAGCCGGTCGCGCAGCGCGACCTTGGCGCCCGAAGCCGCCTTGGGCGACAAGCTGTTGAAAGCGGGTTTGAGGGCGTCGGCCTCGCTCAGGGTCTGCGCCGAAACACCCGCCCGGGCCAGCGCCCGTTCGCGCATGATCTCGCTGACGGTCTGACGCAGGTCGCCCTCCAGAACCGGCGCCGCGAGGTTCCGGCTCCACAGGTCCATGGTCACGTCCGCATCGCGCCCGCTGATGATCAGCACCGAATCCAGGCGCTTCTCGGCGACTTCGCGGCGGGCGGCGACCCCGGCTTCGGCCGGAGTCTTGGCGGCCAGGGTTTCCGGCGGCGGCGGCAGAATGATCGCGTCGACCTTGGGCGGCTTGAACCGCGCGGCGGCGGTCGGGCTGAACCGCTCCAGGGCTTCGCGCCCCGCAGCATCGCCCCCTTCAAGCTGCGCCTTCCGGACGGCCTCTTGCGCTTCGGGCCCCGCCGCCGACAGCGCGGCGGCTCTTAGCGCCCTGGCGATCGCCCGGTTCTGATCCTCGGCCATCGCCTTGGTGATCGCCGGCGCGAACGCCTGGCCAGTCAGGTCAATGATGGCCAGCCGCTCGGGCTTGGCCGACTTCATCATCAGCAAGGGCGCGGAAGTGCTGATCCCCATCACCACCGGCAAGGCGATGATCGACAACCAAAAACCGACGGTGCGGACATAGGCCAGATATTCCCGGCGCGCGATCTTTAGCAGACGGCTCATGCCTGGCCTCCTGTCAGCACAATGAAGGCGTCATGCAGGGTGGGTTCTTTGAGCTCGAACCGCCGCAGCGACAGATCGCGAGCGAATGCAGCCTTCAGGGCGTCCTGCCCGGTTCCGACTTCAGGCAAACGGGCCACATGACGCCATCCCCCTTCGGCGAGAGGCTCAGAGACGACCTCGCCAAGGCCTGGCAAGGCCGCAACCTCCTCGGCGGACAGGTCGCCTTCCAGCACCAGCGCTCGCGGCGCCGCGCAACGAGCCGTAGCGACATCGCCGTCGAAGACCTTCCGGCCGCGCGCCATCAAGACGACCTTGTCGCAAAGGCGTTCGGCGTGCTGCATCACGTGGGTGGAAAACAGTACGGTGGCGCCGCGCGCGGCGATCTCGCGGATCATCGCCTCCAACGCCTGCTGGTTGACGGGATCCAGGCCCGAGAAGGGCTCATCAAGCACGACCAGCGCCGGTTCGTGCGCCAGGGCCGACAGAAGCTGGACCTTCTGCGCCATCCCCTTGGAGAGATCCTTGATCGGCCGCTTCATTGCAAAGCCCAGGCCCTGGGCCTCCAGCAGCGCCGTGGCCCGCTTGCGACCCTCGGCTTCGGGCACGCCCTTCAATCCGGCGAAAAACGCGATCGCGTCGATCGGCGTCATGCGCTTGTAGAGGCCGCGTTCCTCGGGGAGAAAGCCGATCCGGTCACGAACCTTCGTCGCATCCTCGGCGCCCAGCACCGATATCCGCCCTGCGGAGGGCGGCAGCAGGCCCAGGATCATGCGGAGGGTGGATGTCTTGCCCGCGCCGTTAGGCCCAAGGAATCCCGTGATCCGCCCGGCGGGGACCTCGAAACTGACGTCCCGCACGGCATGGAAGTCGTCGTAGGTCTTGCTGACCCCTTCCAGGGTGACGGCGCTGACCATGAGACGGCTCTCCGAATCGATCCTACGCTCTGGTTGTATCAGCCCTTTTCGCGAGCGTCGGCCACGAAGGCGATGGCTCGAACAATGCGGTCGGCGAAGCGTCGCCCGATCAGCAGTTGGTGCGTGGCCGCCTCGACATGGTCGACATAGCCATGCACGGCACGGCGCGCAGGCGCTGCCTGCATGTCCTTTCGGAGCTCTCGGCCAGCGACCGGCCCGGCGGTCACAACCGCCATCGGCCACTTGGGGTCGAACTGGGGCTGGGCGGCGGCCTGGGCCGAAGCCTCGGCCCACAGGCCCACCTCCTCGGCCGCGGTGCGGTTGTGAGGACCACTAGCGAACGCCCAACTCTTTTCGGCCTTGGCGGCCGGCGGCAGATCGATCTTGTCGCCCAGACGCGTGTGGATGAGCGGCTTGTAGAGCCCGATCGACGCGCCGAAGGCGGCCCACTTGGAGACCCGAGCAAAGGTCTTGATGAACCCCTGCATCGAAGGATTGAGCGCCGCCTCGGGGGTCGCCGCATCCACCAGGACCAGGCCCGCGATCCTATCGGGGTGACGGCCGGCGTACTCCCGCAAGCGGATGCCCGCCATCGAGTGGCCGACCAGGATGTAGGGGCCCGGCTCTCCGGACGCCGCGACCAGCTTCTCGAAGTCGGAGACAATGGCGAGGCCATCGCGGGGGCTTGGCCCCTTCGGAGAAAAGCCCATCCCGGCGCGATCATAGGCGCACGAGCGCCAACCGGCGGCGGTCAAGGCCTGCTGGGCCGCGCCCCAGTCCGCCGCGAAGCCGAACGCGCCCGCCTCCAGCCAGACTACGGGTCGATCGCTGCTCGGCCCCTCACAGACCAGGCGCAACGCGCGTCCGGGCTCGATCTCGACCATCTGGCCGCGAAGCTTCGGCGCGCCCGTCGCGCTCATCAGGCCACCAGCGGCGATGTAGAAGAAGAAGACAAGGGCAAGGCCCGCGACGCCACGACCGACAAACTGGATCATAGCGTCCAATGTAATCGCGGATCGCGAACGGTCGAGAGCGACGATAGGCCGTTGCGAGCTTTAAATTGCAGCGTCGCTCAAACTTGACGCCGTTGGATCGGCGGGCGCCGGCGCCATAGCCACGGGGAGCGTCGTCTTGACCCGCCCATTCTTCAACCGCGCGAGTTCGACCTGTCGTTTGCCGGTCTTGGTCATGCCCGCCGGCCAACGCGACACGGTCGCCTTGTGGACCTTTCGCGACACGCGGCCGGCGGCTTGCAACGGCAGATCGTCGGCTTCGGCGAAGGTGCGGCCAAGGAAGAAGCTGGGATTGAGCGGCTTGTCACCTTTGCGGATCTCGAAATGGAGATGCGAGCCTGAGGACCGCCCCGAATTGCCGACAAAGGCGACGATATCGCCGCGTCGCAGATACGCACCGCGCTTCACGCCACGCCCCGGACGGGCCAGATGCGCATACAGGGTCGAGAGGCCGCCCTTGTGCATGACCAGCACATAGCGGCCGTAGGTCGGGCTAACGCCGGTCGCCTTGACGACCCCATTCGCCGCGACCTTGACGGCGGCGCCGGCGGGCGCGGCGATATCGACGCCCTGGTGGAGACGGCCGCTTTCCTCCCAGGGCATTTGCCGCAACCCGAACGGCGAGTTGATCACCCGACCCGGCAGCGGCGCGTCGAACACAAAGGCGGGCGGCGGCGATAGAACCTCAGGTTCAGGCTCGGGCGCCGGTTGAGCGTCCGCACGGCTTGCGTGGCTCATCGGGGCGCTGGCCACCCAACCACCCAGGGCGAGCGCGCCATTCAACGCCCCCACCATCGCAGCGACGCCGAGCATCGAGAACAACGCGACGACGCCCAGCATCGCGAAGAACGCCACGCGCAAGTGCTGGGGCGATAGAGCCGAGCTCCTGGAGACCAAAACCGCTTCCTCTTCGACGCTCGATCAGTTGAGAGGACCGCGCCTGGGCGGTCTTGCTCTCATACTTGACCTTTCGGGATGGTGAATCGGTGGCGTGTATGAATGTCGCATAAGGCGAAAGCGGGGCTCATCTTAACCGCTTGCAAACCATACATTTACATCGACACGATTGTGACGAATATAAAACCGCAACATTACAGGCAATTTAGAATATTAAAGCGCCGTAATTCTCTTAATTACACGTCATGACTGAGACGTAACGGGACTTCGCGAACCCTCACAGGTATTCAATATTCATCGGCGCACGGAAAAGCGCCCAACCAGAGGGATACTTCAAATGCGCAAGTTCATCATGAGCCTGACCACCGTCGCCACCCTGAGCCTCGCCGCCGTGCCGGTGCTCGGCCTGACCCAAGCCGCCAACGCCGGCGAGCGCGAGCCGACCGTGACAATCTCTGTAGCCGATCTGGACCTGTCGAACCCGGCCCAAGCCTCGGTGTTCAAGGCTCGCGTACAGCAAGCCGGCGAAACCATCTGCCGCGCGAAACTCCGCAACAACAGCCTCGATATGGCGTTTGGCCAATGTGTCAGCGAAGTTCACCGCGACGCCGCCCGCCAACTGTCGACGTCGCAGCGCCAAGCTTTGAGCTTCGCACAGCGCGCCAAATCGGTTGAGTTCGCCGCGAAGTGATCTTCGGAAAACTCCACACTTCAAGCCCAACGATCCCACCCCGCGACAGAGGCCTCAGGTAATCCTGGGGCCTTTGTTTCACTTCAGGGCCCACGAATAGACAATGGCGTCACCCGCAGAGCGCCGGTGGGCGGATACTCAGTCGATACAGATTCTCGCTCGCGCGTCCGGTTCTCGTAAGACGCCAGCGCTTGGAATACTCTACGAAAAGGCCCCGGCGTCATCGCCGGGGCCTTCGTCGTTCTAGTCGCGAGAGGAAGAGCCCTTAGAGCCCCTTCAGGATCCCCTCGACCATCTTCTTGGCGTCGCCGAACAGCATCATCGTGTTGTCGCGGAAGAATAGCTCGTTCTCGACCCCAGCGTAGCCTGAGGCCATGCCGCGCTTCACGAACAGCACCGTACGCGCCTTCTCCACGTCCAGGATCGGCATGCCGAAGATGGCGCTGGTCGGGTCGGTCTTGGCCGCCGGGTTGGTGACGTCATTGGCGCCGATCACGAAGGCCACGTCCGCCGTCGAGAACTCGCTGTTGATGTCCTCCAGCTCGAAGACCTCGTCATAGGGCACGTTGGCTTCGGCCAGCAGCACGTTCATGTGGCCCGGCATACGGCCGGCGACGGGGTGGATGGCGTACTTCACCTCAACGCCCTCCTCCTTCAGCTTGTCAGCCATTTCGCGCAGAGCATGCTGGGCCTGGGAAACGGCCATGCCGTAGCCCGGGACAATAATGACCTTCGATGCGTTCTTCATGATGAAGGCCGCGTCGTCGGCCGAGCCCTGCTTGACGGGACGCGTCTCGACCTTGCCGCCAGGACCGGCAGCGGCGGCGTCAGCGCCGAAGCCGCCCAGGATCACCGAGACGAACGAGCGGTTCATGCCCTTACACATGATGTAGGACAGGATCGCGCCAGACGAGCCGACCAGGGCCCCGGTGATGATCAGGGTGGTGTTCTCCAGCGTGAAGCCCAGGGCCGCCGCCGCCCAGCCGGAATAGCTGTTCAGCATCGACACCACGACGGGCATGTCCGCGCCGCCGATCGGGATGATCAAGGTGACGCCGATCAGCAGGCTCAGCGCAAAGATGCCCCAGAAGGCCCAGATCGCCGAACCGCCGCTTGCGACCAGCACCACGATGAGCGCCACGATGGCGACCGCGATAATGATGTTCAGCAGGTGACGGGCCGGCAGCAGGATCGGGGCGCCGCCCATGTTGCCGTTCAGCTTGGCGAAGGCGATGACCGAACCGGTGAAGGTGATAGCGCCGATGGCCAGGCCTAGCGACAGCTCGATCAGGCTGCCGCCGTGGATGGCGCCGTCCTCGCCCACGATGCCGTAGGCGGCGGGCGTGTAGATGGCGGCCACGGCCACCAGACAGGCGGCCATGCCGACCAGGCTGTGGAAGGCGGCGACCAGCTGCGGCATCGAGGTCATGGCGACCTTGCGGGCGATGACCGCCCCGACCGCGCCCCCGACGGCGACGCCGCCAAGGATCAGGCCCAAAGTGATGGCGTCCAGAGCGCCCTGACTCCAGAGCGTGGCCAGGGTGGTGCCGACGGCGATGGCCATGCCGATCATGCCATTACGGTTGCCCGTCTGGCTGGTCACGGGGCTGGACAGGCCGCGAAGGGCCAGAATGAAGAGCACCCCGGAAACGAGGTACAGGATGGCGGCGAGATTGGCGTTCATTGGACTATTTCCCCCTGCTCTCGCCCGCTCACTTCTTCTCTTTCTTCTTGTACATCGCCAGCATTCGCTGGGTGACCAAGAAGCCGCCGAAGATGTTGACCGCCGCGAAGGCCGCAGCGATCGCGCCGGCGCCCTTGA
>NCDQ01000355.1 GCA_002280275.1 Caulobacter vibrioides
CAAGAAGGGAACGCTGAAGACCTATCCGGGCCTGCCCCACGGCATGGCCACCACCCACCCGGAAGTGATCAACAAGGACCTCCTGGCCTTCTTCAAGGCGTAGGGGGCGAGCGACCAAAGCCGTGTCATCCCGGGCGGCGTAGCCGACCCGGGACCCAGGAGCCAAGCGCAGTGCGGCGGCCCCTGGGTCCCGGCTCTCCGCTTCGCTGCGGCCGGGATGACACGTTTTTGTTCCTGTAGTGGAGCTACGCCCCCAGCACTTCGGGCGTCATCGCCTCGAAGTCCGCCGCACCGATCATGACGCCGGCCGCCGCGCCGGAGAGCGCGTCAGGCTTGGCCTTGGCCCGGCGTTCGATCAGCCAGACCGTCGCCTAGGCGGCGGCGTCGAGCGCAGCCTCCAGGCGCAGGCCCACGCCTTTCAGGCCCGAATCCCTCAGCGCGTCAATCGTGTCGCGGATATCGGCCATCAGGTCGCTGACGGCCTGGCCCTTAAACGGCCATGGCGACGCGAGGAGACAAGGCTGCTGACTCCCAACTAGCGCCCCCCCCTTTGTACCAAACTGGCAGCCCGAAACGGCCACGGATGAGAACCGGTCGGACAAATAGTCTCGGGTCGTGCAACGGAATGGCGCGCCCTGCTGGATTCGAACCAGCGACCGTTCGCTTAGAAGGCGAATGCTCTATCCAACTGAGCTAAGGGCGCGCGCTCGCCGGCTCATGACGCGGCAGCGCTAGTGGGTCCAGGGCTGCTTGCGATTGGCCGCGAAGTTATCGGCATAGGCCTTGAGGATACGCTTCGGCGTCTTAGGCTCGAAGAGTTGGAAGGCGATTTCGTGGCGCTGAGCATAGGCGACAGCCTCGTCGCGGGTCTCGAAGCTCAGGCGAATTTGGCCGTTCATGTCGCTGGAGGTGGTCCACCCCATCAACGGATCGGGCTTGCGCGCGCTGGCCGGCTCGAACTCCAGCACCCAGTCCTTGGTCTTGGCCTTGCCGGACTGCATGGCGTTCTTGGCGGGGCGATAGATGCGGGCCAGCATGGACCTCTCCCAAAGTACCTTACCGATGGTCGGAGCGGCAGGATTTGAACCTGCGACCCTCTGCTCCCAAAACAGATGCGCTACCAGGCTGCGCTACGCTCCGAAACATCGGCAGGCGGCTGCTCTACAGGGGTTCGGCGCGCGGATCAACAAAGGCTCGCACCTGTTTACTTCGGAAAGATGCGATGCAGCACGCGATCGCCCGGCAGGATGCCCAGCTGCGCCGCGCGGCCGCCCGCGATTTCCAACACGCCCAGCACCGGACCACCCGAGGCCAGCGGCGTCAGATCGTGCGGTCGGGCGTTGCGGGCGATGGACAGGATCCGACCGTTGGCCTGGATGTACAGTATATCCAGAGGGATCAGCGTGTTCTTCATCCAGTAAGCGACCGGTTGCGGACGCTTGTAGGTAAAGAGCATGCCGCGATCGGGGGCGAGCGATTTGCGGAACATGAGGCCCCGCTCCTGCTCGGCTTTCGTGGCGGCAATCTCGACTTGAAACCGCGTACGGCCGCGACTGGTTACGACTTCAACCGTCTCCAGCTTGGTGGCTGCAAGCGCCGAACTTCCGGCGCCAGCGGCGAGCGCCAGCCCGGCGAGAACGGCCCGCCTCTCGATCCTGATTTCGGTCACGCGTCGCCTCATGAAAAGCCAGTCTCTTGCGAGACTAGCTTCCTGCATTACGCGGCGAAAGTCAGGCGTCGCCTGCGGTGATCTCGGCGACAACCAGCCCCTTGGGTCCCCGCGCGAACCGCACCAGGACGTCATCGCCCGGCTGCAGGTCCTCAAGGCCGCCTCGGCGCAGCGTTTCGATGTGCACGAAGATGTCGCCGGGCTCGGCGTCACGAATGACAAAGCCATAGCCCTTGGTGCGGTTGAACCACTTGACCTTGGCGTGCTCGGCTGGGCCTTCGGGCGTCAGAGAGCCACGACCATGGCCGTCGCGCAGACCATCGCGGCGCACCGGTCCTTCGGCGAAGGTCCGCCGCTGTCGCTCCAGCGGCGACGGCGCGCTGCTTTCGTCGAGATTGACGACCTCGCTGACCTGCCAGCCCTTGGTGCGCCGAACGACGTCGCAAACGATCACGGCGCCTTCCATGGCGGTCTCGCGGCCGCAGTTGCGCAGCGACGTCACATGCAGAAGCACGTCCTTGAGCCCAGTCTGCCCGGGATCATCCGGCACGATGAACCCATAGCCCTTGCCGGCGTCGAACCACTTCACCTTGCCACTGATGCGCACGAACTCTTCGTGCGCCGCAGCGTCCTCAAAATCGTAACCAGACATCCCACCCCTCTGGCTTGCCCAATCAGCCCATCGGAGCAAGCACTACAAGAACAGTGTTCTCGCGTGAGGAGAGCCGTCAATGGCGGAATCGCGCGAAAATCGCGCGAAACAGGGTTCCGCGACATTTCGTCGCAGCCACAATATGGAAACAATTCTGAAATACAGCCAAAGATGGCAGTCCCTAGGGGAGTCGAACCCCTCTCTCCAGATTGAAAATCTGGCGTCCTAACCGATAGACGAAGGGACCACGGCCCCGCGAGGAAGCGGGTGTATAGCCGCACCGTTTGGGGTGCGCAACCCGCTCTAAAATACTTTTTTCAGTCCAAACTTTCGCCTGTTCACCACTCAATCGGGAGGCGCCGGCTAGTCCGCATAGCGCGCGCGCGGATCATGGGCGTCCTCGATCTCAAGCTGAACGCCGTTGCGGCCCATGTAGTCGTCGGGCTTGAGCTTGCCGACTACATCCAGGGGCCCGCCACCTGCCAGCAATCGCTGTCCGAGCGGCGTTTCGGCGCTTCGCCAACTGATCGCCTTGATGCGGTCGCCCGTCGGCCCGACCAGATCCATGCGCACGTGACCGCCTTTCAGAGCAGAGACGCGCTCCGGCCGCACTTGAGTCAGGGCGAACAACGGCTCC
>NCDQ01000356.1 GCA_002280275.1 Caulobacter vibrioides
ACCGCTTCCGCTTTATCGAACGGGCCCTGGAAGCCGGCGGCCGGGGCCCCAGGGACTCCACGCTTGAGGAGATGGAAGACCTTTGGCTCGAGGCCAAAAAGGTGGAGAAGGCGGGATGAGCATCCGCGCCCCCGTCGCCGCCTTCGTCGCCGCCCTGCTTGTCGCCCTCCCCGCACCCGCGCTGTCCGCGCCGGCCGAGCCCATCTTCGGGTTCGAGGCGATGAACGGCGCCCTGCCCTATCGCATCCACGCTCCTGAGCCCGTCGCCGCGGGCCAGACCTATCCCCTCGTCGTGGTCCTCCACGGCTCGGGGCAGATGGGGCAGGACAACATCGCCCAGATGGACGGCATGGCCACCGCCTGGGCGCGGCCCCGCATCGCGCGGGGCTTCCCGGCTTACGTGGTCGCCCCCCAGGTCGCCCAGCGCAGCGCCGAGTACTTCCAGGGCGAGGACGGGCTTCGCGCCTCCCGGCCCGGCCCGGCGTTCGCTCAGGTCACGGCCCTGATCGACGAACTTGCCCGCACCCTGCCGATCGACCCGAAGCGTATCTACCTCACCGGCTTCTCGATGGGGGCGTCGACGGCGATGGATCTTGTGGCGGCGGCGCCGGAGCGCTTCGCCGCCGTGGTCGCCTTCTCGGGGGTGCCGCCGTCCCGGGCGCTGGCCCCCACGGTCGCCAGCGTCCCCATGGCCATGGTGCACGGCGATCGCGACCGGGAGAACCCGATCGAAGCCGACCGGGCTTGGCTGGCGGCCATGAAGGCCGCGGGCGGCGAGGCCTCCCTGCTGGAGATCCCCGGACTGGGGCACGACGTTCCAGCGGCCCTGGTGGGCGCATTGGACTGGCGCGGCTGGATGTTCAAGAAGCACAAGTGACCCCTTCTCCCCGTTGGGGGAGACAGGAAACGTCCTACTCCGCCGCCGCCGTCAGCCGCGCGGCCGGGAACAGCCGTTCGAAGCGCCCCAGAGCCTGATCATCGAGGCGGACCGACAGGTGCAGCGAGCCGTCGTCCTCGTCGGCGCGGTCCATCACCCGGCCGTTCTGGTAAAGCCAGGCCAGGGCCTTGCCGTCGTTGGCGGCCAGCAGGACATCGATGGGGGGAGCCTGATCCACCAGTTCGGCCAGGCGCTTCAAAAGGGCCTCGCAGCCCTCCCCCGTCACCGCCGAGACCGGCCAGGCCTCAGGGCTGCCGGTCTCACCGGCCCGGCGGGCGCGGTTGGCGAGGATCGCGCGCTCCTCTTCGCCGACCTTGTCGATCTTGTTCCACACCTCAATGAGATGTGGACCATTTTCCTCTTCAAAACCAAGCTGTTTCAGCACCGTCTTCACGTCGCGCGCCTGCTCGTCCGAAGTCTCGGACGCCACGTCTCGGACGTGCAGCACCACGTCGGCCTCCTGCACCTCCTCCAGAGTGGCGCGGAAGGCGGCGACCAGTTCGTGCGGCAGGTCTGAGATGAAGCCGACGGTGTCGGACAGGATCGCTGGCCGCCCGTCGGGCAGCTGCAGCTGGCGCAGGGTGGTGTCGAGGGTCGCGAACAGCATGTCCTTGACCATGACGTCCCCGCCGGTGAGGCGGTTGAACAGGGTCGACTTGCCGGCGTTGGTGTACCCGACCAGGGCGAGGGTTGGGTACGGCACCTTGCGGCGCTGGGCGCGGTGAAGGGTGCGGGTGCGCCGGACCTCCTCCAGCTCCTTCTTCAGCTTGACGATCTTGTCGGCGATGATCCGCCGGTCGAGCTCGATCTGGGTCTCGCCGGGACCGCCGGTCTTGCTCATACCGCCGCGCTGGCGCTCGAGGTGCGTCCAGGTGCGCACAAGGCGCGACTTCTCATAGTCGAGCCGGGCGAGCTCGACCTGCAGCTTGCCTTCGGCGGTGCGGGCCCGCCGGGCGAAGATCTCGAGGATCAGGCCCGTGCGGTCCACCACCTTGGCGTTCCAGGCCTTCTCCAGATTGCGCTGCTGGATCGGCGACAGGGCGTCGTCGACCACCACCACCTCGGCGTGCAGGTCCTCAGCCATAGCGCCGATCTCGGTCACCTTGCCCTTGCCGAACAGGGTGGCCGGATGGGGCGCGCGCAGGTTGGCGATCTCGGCCCCGGCGATCTCCAGGTCGAGGGCTTCGGCGAGGCCCACGGCCTCGTCCAGCCGCCCTTGCGGGTCGCGGCGGACGCCGTGGTCGTTGCGTTGCGGGTGGACGACCAGGGCGCGCACGATGGGGGCGCTCTGGTCTATGCCCCCGGGAGGCGGTCCCCCCGGGGTCGGCTCATCCCATGGTTTGTCGGACGAATTCACTCTTCGAGGTCGGCCTCCGGGCCGGGTTCATACAGCTGGACCGGCTGGGCCGGCATGATGGTGGAGATGGCGTGCTTGTAGACCAGTTGCGACTGGCCGTCCCGACGCAGCAGCACGCAGAAATTGTCGAACCAGGTGACCACGCCCTGAAGCTTCACCCCGTTGACCAGGAAGATGGTCAGCGGGGTCTTGGAGCGGCGCACGCTGTTGAGGAAGGTATCCTGCAGATTCTGTTTCTTCTCGTTCGACATGACGTCGTTTTCCCTTGGTCTTCCAGGAGGGCAAGACGCCCTCACACACACAGGTTCGATGGTAGGCCGGGGCCCCAACCTCGGCAATCGCCAACCCCCTCAATGGGCGCAGGTTTCAGCCTGCTGCAGATATAGGGAGCGTAGGCGCGTCGCGACAGGACCCGGCCGGCCCGATCCGACCGTTTTGCCGTCGATCGTCACGATCGGCATGACGAAGGTCGAGGCGGCGGTGATAAAGGCCTCGGAGGCCGCTTGCGCCTCCGCCACGGTGAAGGGCTGTTCGATCACCGGCATCTGCAGCTCTTCGGCCAGCGCGATCAGGGTCTTGCGGGTGACGCCGCGCAGGATATTGGCGCCGGTGTCGCGGGTGCGCAGCCGCCCCTGCGCGTCCACGATCCAGGCGTTGGTGGA
>NCDQ01000357.1 GCA_002280275.1 Caulobacter vibrioides
CGACGCCGTGGTGATGCTGGTCCGTTGGAAGAAGACTCCGGTCAAGGCTGTTCAGTCGGCCCTGGCCCTGCTTCAGGGCACGCGTGCGTTCATCGCTGGCGTGGCGCTGACCCAGATGGATCTGAAGGCGCAATCGCGTTACGGCTACGGCGATTCATACTACTATTACGCGAACTATCGAAAGTACTATGCGGACTAAGACGCGGTCGGGCGCGAGGCGGCTCAAGCTGTCGGAGGGCGTCGCTATCGGCGCCCTCCTGACCTTGATCCTTGCCGAGATCGTGGCGTTCGGCGCGAGCGAACTGGCGGTCTCTTCGCTCTTCGGCGTCCTCCATGCGCTTTTCCTATTGGCTCTTCTCGCCACGTGCGGCTGGGCGCGAAAGGCAGCTCCGGTTCGCGTAAGCCCGGCCTTGTGGCTGCCGTTCGCCCTGCTCATCATCGTGACCGCTTGGGCGCTGACCCCTTTCGGGCCCGGCGGCCCGCATCCGGTCTGGCTGTATGTCGAACCGAACGGGGGCTCGATCACAGTCGACCGGTCCTCCCTCGTTCTCAACTTGATCCGACTCGGCGGCTTAGCCTGCCTGTTTCTGGCGGCGCAGATCATCGGGGTTTCCGAGACGCGCCGACGCGCCCTGTTCTGGTTCCTGCTCCTGGCGCTTGGGGCCTACGCCGCCCTGGCCGTTGTCCAGCACGTGACAACGCGGGCGACGGGGCGCCTGACGGGCACCCTGCTCAGCCCCAACACCATCGCCACCTTGATGGGCGTTTGCGCGGTGTTTGCGGCAATGTTCGTGACCCAGTTCATTCAGCGCGCCGACGGCAGGTTCTCGCTCAATAAGCTGCCGCTCGACGCCAGCATCAGCCTTGTGCTTGTCGCGGTGTTCGCCGTGACCCTCGCCCTTACGGCCTCCCGGGGCGGAATCTTCTCCACGGTGGTCGCTCTGGCGATCCTGTTGATCTGGCAAGTGATCACCCAGGGAAAGAAAGCCCGGGTCGTGGTGATGATCAGCGGCGCTGCGGTGCTAATGCTTGCGATCGGCCTGGCGATGCGCAGCGCCGACATCACCGCCGCCAGGCTTGAGAACCTGGATAGCGACGTCGCTACGCGGCAGGCGATTTTCGCCGCTCACTGGTTGGCGTTCACGGGAAGTCCGTGGTTTGGATACGGGCTCGGCTCGTTCCCGGTCGTCAACCAACTGGTGATGACGAGCGAAACCCTGCGTGTGCTGTTCGATGTTCGCGCGACTCACAACCTCTATCTTCAATGGCTGGAAGAAGCGGGCCTTGTCGGCGCCTTGAGCATGCTCGTTCTGCTCGGCGCCCTGCTTTGGCAAGTCGGCCTTGGCGCCGCTAAGCCCGGGACTAGCGGCGCCCTTTGCCGCGCCGCAATCGCCGCGACGGTGCTGGTGCTGCTGCACGGCATGTCCGACTTCGCCGTGCAAGCGCCTGCGCTTCAGGCCTTGTTTGCTGTGGGGCTTGGGGCTCTGGCCACCTCGCCGCCGTCCCGTCGCCCCGGCCGTCTGCCCGTCTTCAGCAGCGTTCCGACTTTCGCCGGCGTCATGCTTGTCGCTTCGCTGCTTACGGCCGCGCCGCTGGTCGCCGCTCGGTTCGGCGGCGACCTTAGCATGATGCCGACGGCGCCAGCCGAGTCCTTGGCGTCGAGCATTGAGGCTGGGCTCGCGAAAGGGGCGACGGACCCGGTCGTTCTGGACCGGCTGGAAGCCCTTAGCCGACGCGAGATCGCCATGCGACCCGGCGCCGGCTCGGCCTGGCTGCGCAAGGCGGCGGTCGATTTCAAGCGCGGCGATCTCGAGAGCGCCAATGAAGCCCTTGGGCGCTCATACGCTGTCGCACCGCTGCACACGAGCGCGTTCCTGACACGCACCAGGTTGGCCTACGAGAATTGGGCCGTCCTGACGCCAGCTGTGCGCGCCCAGGTGATCTATCAGGTTCGGGTCGAGTATAAGCGCCCCAGCGGCGACAGACGCCTGACGGCGCTGGCCAACAGCCTACAGAATCCAACGGGTAGGATCGGGCTCGCGCTCCTGATTGTCTCCGAGCGCATGGCCAAGGCCGCGGCTCAATAGGCGTTGTCGGTCATCAAAAGGCTCGGGATTGTCAGCAGCACGATCTTCAGGTCCCGCCGCAGCGACCATGTCTGGATATAGTCGATATCCGCCGTGATCCGCTGGCGCATGACGTCGACGGTTTCTGTCCCGCCGCGAAGGCCCTTGACCTGCGCGAGCCCCGTCAGGCCAGGCTGGGCCCGATAGCGCGCATAGTACTCCGGGATGCGGGCCCCATAGTAGTCGTCGTGGGCCGTGGCGTGTGGTCGGGGCCCGACCAGTGACATGTCCCCTCGCAGGACGTTGAAGAGTTGAGGCAACTCATCGACGCTGGTCACCCGAAGAACACGTCCGACCCGGGTGACGCGGTCGTCGTCGCGCCGAGCTTGCGCCAACTCTGGGCCATCTTCCCGACAGCGCATAGTCCGCAGCTTCAGGATCTGGAAGGGGGCGCCGCCCAAACCGCCTCGAGTCTGGCGGAAAAGGGCGGGGCCTGGCGACTCAAGCCTTATGGCGACCGCCGCCAGCAACAGCAGGGGGGCGAACAGAATGATCAACAGCGACGCCGCCACAACATCGAGAACGCGCTTTCGCAAGTCGAGCGCCACGCGAGGGAGCGGTGCTGGCAAACCCGGCGCTAAGAGCTGCGAACAGGGCTCGCCGTCCACCAGATGTCCTCTACTTTCCCCACCCGGCTGCAGACTGATCTCCGGCTCCTTCTCCCGAAGCTATCGCAATCGTGCCAGAGCGTCGCGGCCAAAATTTGGAAGGACTCTCAATAGAGTTAATGCGCGGTAGACCGTATTCTTTCACGCCCCCTTAGCGGCGCCGACTTTACATCAGAAGCCAGCAGGAGTGCTGTCTGATGATCGACGCTGAAATG
>NCDQ01000358.1 GCA_002280275.1 Caulobacter vibrioides
GACTACTGCGGCGTGAAGCACGCGATCGCCTGCAACAACGGCACCACGGCGCTGCACCTAGCTCTGGTGGCGATGGGGATCGGCCCCGGCGACGAAGTGATCGTGCCCAGCCTGACCTATATCGCCTCGGCCAACTCGGTCACCTACTGCGGCGCGACGCCAGTGCTGGTCGACAATGACCCTCGGACGTTCAACCTGGATCCGGCTAAGCTGGAGGCGGCGATTACGCCGCGCACCAAGGCGGTCATGCCGGTGCATCTGTACGGTCAGATCTGCGACATGGATCCGATTCTGGAGATCGCCAGGAAGCATAAGCTGCTGGTGATCGAGGACGCGGCCGAGGCCGTGGGGGCGACCTACAAGGGCGAGAAGTCGGGAGCGCTGGGCACGTGCGCGACCTTCAGCTTCTTCGGCAACAAGATCATCACCACCGGCGAGGGCGGGATGATCACGACGAACAACGATGAACTGGCCGCAAAGATGCGCCTGTTACGCGGTCAGGGCATGGACCCGAACCGGCGCTACTGGTTCCCGGTCGTCGGTTTCAACTATCGCATGACCAACATCCAGGCCGCGATCGGCCTGGCCCAACTGGAGCGAGTCGACGCGCATCTGGCCGCGCGCGAGCAGGTGGTGGCCTGGTACGAGGAAAGGCTTGCGCGTCTGGGCAACCGGGTGATCAAGCCCCATGTCGAGCCGACCGGTCGCCATGTGTTCTGGATGTATACGGTACGTCTGGGCGAGGGGCTTTCGACCTCGCGCGATCAGGTGATCAAGGATCTCGACGCTCTGGGGATCGAGAGTCGCCCGGTGTTCCACCCGATGCACGTGATGCCGCCCTATGCGCATCTGGCCACGGATGATCTGAAGATCGCCGAGGCGTGCGGGGCTGATGGCTTGAACCTGCCGACCCACGCGGGTTTGACCGAAGCCGACATCGACCGCGTGATCGCGGCGCTGGATCAGGTGCTGGTCTAGCCGATGCGCATTGTCCTGCTGTCCTCGATCGTGCCGTTCATCAACGGCGGGGCGCGCTTCATCGTTGAGTGGCTCGAGGAGAAGCTGGTCGAGGCCGGCCACGAGGTCGAGCGGTTCTACCTGCCGTTCGTCGACGATCCGAACGAGATCCTGCACCAGATCGCGGCCTGGCGGCTGATGGACCTGACGCAGTGGTGCGATCGGGTCATCTGCTTCCGCCCGCCGGCCTATGTGGTCGACCATCCGAACAAGGTGCTGTGGTTCATCCACCATATCCGCACCTTCTACGACCTGTGGGATACGCCCTATCGCGGCATGCCGGACGACGCCCATTACCGCGCTGTTCGCGATAATCTGCGCGCGCTCGACACCCAGGCGATCTCCGAGGCGCGGGCGGTGTTCACCAACTCCCAGGTGGTGGCCGATCGGTTGAAGGCTTTCAACGGCCTGGACGCCACGCCGCTATACCCGCCGATTTATCAGCCCGAACGCTTTTCCCACACCGGCTATGGCGACGAGATCGTGGCCATATCGCGCCTGGAGCCGCACAAGCGCCAGGCCCTGATGATCGAGGCCATGCAGTACGTGAAGACCGGCGTGAAGCTGCGTCTGGCGGGCACGGCGTCCAGCCCCGAATACGGTCGTCAGCTGATCAAGATGACCCACGACCTGGGCGTCGCTGACCGCGTCATTCTCGAGGATCGCTGGATCAGCGAGGACGAGAAGGCCGATATGCTGAAACAGGCTCTGGCCGTGGCCTATCTGCCCAAGGACGAGGACAGCTACGGCTATCCCTCGCTGGAGGGCGCCCACGCGCGCAAGCCGGTGATCACGACCACCGACTCCGGCGGGGTGCTGGAACTGGTCGAGCACGGCCGCAACGGCCTGATCAGCGCGCCCGACCCGCGCGCGCTGGCCGAACAGTTCGACCGGCTGCACGCCGACAAGCTGGCGGTGGCCAAGATGGGGACGGCTTCGCTGAACCGTCTGGCCGAGATGAAGATCGATTGGACCACCGTGGTGGAGCGTCTGACCTCATGAGGAAGTCCGCATGAAGGTTCTGGTCGTCAATAACGCTGCGCCGTTCCAGCGGGGCGGCGCCGAGGAGCTGGCCGACCATCTGGTTCGCCGACTGAACGCCACGCCGGGCGTCCAGTCCGAGCTGGTGCGCGTGCCGTTCACGTGGGAGCCCGCCGAGCGCCTGATCGAGGAGATGCTGATCTCCAAGGGAATGCGGCTCTACAACGTGGACCGGGTCATTGGGCTGAAGTTCCCCGCCTATCTGATCCCGCACCATCAGAAGGTGCTGTGGCTGCTGCACCAGTTCCGCCAGGCCTATGATCTGTCGGAAGCCGGCCAGAGCCATCTGGACTTCGACGACACGGGCAGGGCGGTCAAGGCGGCGATCCGCGCGGC
The DNA here is from genome assembly GCA_002280275.1 of Caulobacter vibrioides. Classification (GTDB taxonomy): domain Bacteria; phylum Pseudomonadota; class Alphaproteobacteria; order Caulobacterales; family Caulobacteraceae; genus Caulobacter; species Caulobacter vibrioides_A. The sequence continues at coordinate 2,395 of NCDQ01000358.1, forward strand.
CGACAACGCCTGCTTCGCCGAGTGCCGCAAGATCTACTGCAACTCGCCCGTCACCCAGAACCGTCTGATGAAGTTCAACGGGGTCAGCAGCCAGGTGCTGTATCCGCCGCTGAATGACGGCGAGCTGTTCACCGGCGGCGAGCATGGCGACTACGTCTTCGCCGGCGGCCGGGTCGCGGCGGGCAAGCGCCAGCATCTGCTGATCGAGGCCCTGGCCTTGCTGCCGGGGAGCCTGCGCCTGGTGATCGCCGGTCCGCCGGAGAACCAGGCCTATGCCGATCGCCTGACCAAGTTGGTCGAGGACCTGGACCTGAAGGATCGGGTCTATCTGCGCTTTGGCTTCCATCCGCGCGAAGACATCGCCCGCTGGGCCAATGGGGCCCTGATCTGCGCCTATCTACCCTTTGACGAGGACAGCGTCGGCTATGTCACGATGGAGGCCTTCGCCGCGGGCAAGGCCGTTCTGACCGTGACCGACTCCGGCGGACTGCTTGAGATCGTCAGCGCCGACACCGGCGCGGTGGCTGAGCCGACCCCGCAGGCCTT
>NCDQ01000359.1 GCA_002280275.1 Caulobacter vibrioides
GGAGCTGCGGGCGGCGCTGGAGCCGGTGCTGCAAAAGTACGGTGTGGATCTGGTGCTACAAGGCCACGACCACACCTACGCCCGAGGGCGCAAGGGTGGGCCGGTCTATGTGGTGTCGGTGGCCGGGCCTAAGCAGTACATGGGCGGCGAGCGCGGGTGGGCCACCCGCAAGGCGACGGGCGTGCAGCTCTTCCAGGCGATCAGCGTCGACGGCGGCGAGCTGACCTATAAGGCCTACACGGCGACCGGCGCGCTTTATGACGCTTTTCGCCTGAGCAAGCCGACCCGGGGCAAGCCCGCGCGGCTGATCGACCTGGCGCCCAAGAGCGACGAGCTCGACCTGAAGCGCGCGCCATGATGCGTCGTCTGGTCCTGGCGGCGTTGCTGGGCCTTGTGGCGGCCACCCCCACGCGCGGAGCCGAACCCGCGTCCCCGGATCGCTGCGCCACAGCCCCCGCCATGACCGCTGCGCTCGCCCGTCTGGCAAGACCGAGCGCAGGCCCGATGATCGCCGCCCATCGTGGCGAGCATAGCCAGGCCCCCGAGAACAGTCTGGCGGCGATCGAGGCCGCGATCGCCAAGGGCGTTGACATTGTCGAGATCGACATCGCCGTGACGCGCGACGGCACGCCGGTATTGATGCACGACCGTACCGTCGATCGCACCACGACGGGCGAGGGCCGGGTTGAGGACAAGACCGCCGCGGAGGTCGCCGCGCTGCGGCTCAAGCAGCCGGACGGAAGCCTGAGCCACGAGGCGCCGCCGACCCTGGCGCAGGCCCTGGCCTTGGCCTGCGGCCGCATCCTGGTGGATCTGGACCTTAAGAGCGATCGGCTAGGTCCGATCGTCGAGGTCGTCAACGCGTCCGGCATGCGCGCCTCCAGCCTCTATTTCGACAGTGACCCGGCCGTTCTGGCGCGCGTGCGGGGGATGGATCCCAAGGCGCGGCTGATGGTTCGCTTGATGCAGGATGCGCCGTTGGCTGAACTGCTGCGGATCACCGGAGGGGCGCAGGTGGTCCACGCCGACCCTAAGTCCCTGACGCCGGAAGCCTATCGGGCGATCGACGCGCTTGGTCTGCGCGTCTGGTTGAACAGCCTGGGCGAAGCCGACCAGCGCCTGGCGCTCGGCGATGATCGTGGGGTCACGGTCCTGCTGTCGATGGGCGCGACCATTCTTCAAACCGACGCCGTCGTGGCGATGGTCGCCCGTCTGCACGCGGATCGCGCGCAAGGTTCGGCGGCTCGGTACTGAGCTCAACGCCGCGCCGCTGATCGTCACGAGATCGGACGCTCAGGCGTCCGCCCATACGTTGCAGGTCGCCGCCGACGCGTTCGGCGCGTCGGCGGCCGGGCTTTGAGGCGGCTTACTTCGCCTTCGTCGCCGCGGTCTTGGCGGCCTTGTCGATGAGATCGGCGACCGCGTCTGGGCGGCTGAGGAAGACCACGTGGCTGCCCTTCACCTCGACGCTCTCGGCGCCGATGCGCGTGGCGGTCTTGCGCAGCAGCTTGGGATCAATGGCGCCGTCTTCGGTCGCCACGACGAACCAGCTGGGCTTCACGCGCCAGGCGGCCTGGGTGACCTTGTCGCCGAAGGCCGACATGGCGATCGGCACCTGCGAGTCGCGCATGAAGGCGGCGTCGGCGTCGCTGATGTCGGCGGCGAAGCCGGACTTGAACTTGGCCAGGTTGACGAAACCGAAGCCGTCGGCCTGCGGCTCGATCACGAAGCCAGGAGGCGCGGGGATTTGGGCGAATTGGTCACCGGTGGACTCGCCGGCGTCTGGCGCCAGGGCGGCGACATAGACCAGGCCTGCGACCTTGGGATCATTGCCCGCCTCGGTGATCACCGTGCCGCCGTAGGAATGGCCGACCAGGATCGTGGGGCCATCCTGGCGCGCCAGGAGTCGGCGCGTGGCGGCGACGTCGTCGGCGAGCGAGGTGAGCGGGTTCTGGACGATGCTCACTCGGTAGCCCTTGGCGGTCAGCCGGTCATAGACCCCGCGCCAGCCCGAGCCATCGGCGAAAGCGCCATGGACCAGAACGACGTTGCGAACGCCCGCAGCCGGCGCGCTGGGCGAAGCGATGGTCTGGGCGTGGGCGGCGCCGGCCAGGCCCGTCAGGGCGGCGGCGACGAGGATGTTGCGAGCTTGGCGGATCATGGTGGTTCTCCCTGGGGCGCTAAGGTTGGCGGGCGGTGGCTGCGATAAAGCTTATTGCGATAATTAAACCCTAAGCCCGACGCCGAAGTGTGTCCAGAGAAAAATTATCGCGATATATATTTTCTCGAATTCCCCGACGGTCGACGCAAGCGCGGGCTCATGGCCCAGCGATCCTCGACGCCGGCGCAGCGCCAGGATCGTCACACCGTCGGGATCGCCCCGCCATCGATCACGTACTCTGCGCCGGTGATGGCGCCGGCTAGGTCTGAGGCGAGGAAGGCGATCAGGTTCGCGACTTCCGCAGGCTGAGCGGGGCGACCCAGCGGGATCCCGCCGAGGCTCTCCATGATCTTGCGCTTGCCCGCTTCGACCCCGCCCGCGCCTTCGCCCAGCCGCTCGGCCAACGCCACCGACGCCTCGGTTTCGATCCAGCCGGGTGAGACGCGTACGACACGCACGCCGCGCGGCGACACTTCCTTGGAGAGACTTTTGCTGTAGGTAGACAGCGCAGCCTTCGCCGACGCATAGGCCGTGGTGGCGTCCGGTAGCGGAAGCGTACGCTGGATGGACGTCACGTGGATGACGACCCCGCCGCCACGCGCCACCATCCCGGGGACGATGTCTCGGTCCAGGCGCACGGCCGGCATCAGATTCAGGTCCAGTTCCCGTCGCCAGTCCTCATCCCCCAGAGCGGCGAAGCCGCCGGCCGGCGCCGAGGAGCCGCCAAGCATGTGGACGACGATGTCGGGTACGCCGAAGCGTTCCCGAACCGCCCAGAAGCGGCGCGGCGCCCTGCGCCGAGCCTTGTGCGGTGTTGGAGACGTTGCTCATGGTGCGATCTCCAGATCGGCGATCTGGTCGTCTTCGAGCACGAAGGCGTAACGCAGAGTCGTCGGGCTGCCCGGAAAGTCGCCGGTCAGGCGCGCGGTGACGATCAGGCGACCATCGGCTTGGGTGAACGAAAGCGGCTCGACGACATAGCTATACGTCCGCGACGACTGTTCCTTCCACGCGCGGATGGCGTCGCGGCCCGCATAGGTCTTGCGCTCGTCTCGCACGACCGCCGAGCCTGTGAAGCACTGGGCGACGGCGTCCGCCGCCTGGGTCTTGTCGGTTTCAAAGTAGCGGGAAATCGGATCGGGCAGCTCGATAGACAAGATCGTCTCCTGTTGCGATCGGACGCGTCGTGTCGACGGACATCCTTGCTGGCCAACATCTAAGGCTGGACGCCCATCCCGATAACTGGGACAAATCGTAATGAACTATCTATCCTGGCGGGACAATGGAGCGCTTGAAGCTGATCGAGCTGGAGGCCGTGCTGTCCATAGCCCGAAAGGGCTCGTTCCGGGCCGCAGCGCTTGAGCTGGGCCTGTCGACGACCGCATTGAGCAATACGGTCGCCAAGCTTGAGCAGCAGCTGGGCGTGCGGCTGTTCAACCGGACCACACGTAGCGTATCGCCGACCGACGCGGGCCGTGCGTTTGTCGCCCAGCTGCGCCCCGCCATGGACACCATTCACAACGCCGTCGAGACGGTGCGCGCACAGCAGGAAACGCCCTCGGGGACGCTGCGCATCAATGCCTTCCCGACCGCCGCGCGAGAGGTTTTTGAGCCGCTGATCCTCGACTTCGTTCGCCGTTATCCGCAAGTGCGCATCGACCTGGTGACGGAGGGCAAGCTGGTCGACATCGTGGCCGACGGCTTCGATTTTGGGATCCGCCGGGCCGACCTCGTGCCCAGCGACATGATCGCCGTTGCGCTAGGCCCGCCGAAGGGCCATGCCGTCGTGGCTTCGCCCGCCTACCTTGCGAACGCCCCCGAACTGCGCGTTCCGGCCGACCTCGCGCGTCATTCGTGTATTCGTGTGCGACTGCCCAATGGCGCATTGCTACGCTGGGTGTTCGAGAAGGATGGTCAGGTCCTTCATCTCGATCCAGAAGGTCCGCTCACCCTGGATGAGGCCCACCTTGTGCGGGCGGCGGTGCTTGGCGGCATGGGCGTGGGCTACCTCATGGAGGCGGACATCGCCGAAGAGGTCGCCAGCGGCCAGGTGGTCCGGCTGCTGAACGAATGGACGCCGCCAATCGCGCCGCTGTGCCTCTACTATTCAGGACGCAAGAACGCCTCGGCGGCTTCCAGGGCGCTCATCGAAGCGGCGCGACTCTATGGTTTGCGGGGAGCTAGGTGATCGAGTGCGATCTGGCGGCCAGGCTTTCGCGTCCTTGCGCAGGCCGAAGGTCTGGCTCAAATAGCGGCCCTTGCGGCGAACCTGAACGCGCCAGCTGCCGGATTTTTGCTTTAGAATGGTGGCCATGGCGCGTGCAAATCCGGTGCGGAGAGCGAGCGTCGCTTGGAGAAAAAGCTACGATTTTCTTCGTAGATTTTCGTAGTTTGAATTTCAGATAGTATCTTGTCTTTTAAGGATAAAATCCTGGAATATCGAGCCCATAGATTTTCTATCGCCCCGATGATGGAT
>NCDQ01000360.1 GCA_002280275.1 Caulobacter vibrioides
ATCCCGATGACGGCGGTCTGGGCTTGGGTCGCCGTCTTCTTCCTGGAGGACCTGACCTACTACTGGTTCCACCGCATCGCCCATGAGCGGCGGTTCTGGTGGGCTAGTCACGTCAACCACCACACCTCCACCCACTACAACCTGTCGACCGCGCTACGTCAGACCTGGACTGGCGGCGTGGCCGGCACCTGGCTCCTGTGGCTGCCGCTGGTGTTTTTCGGCTTCCCGCCGGCGATGGTGGCGATCCAGAAGGGGATCAGCCTCGTCTACCAGTTCTGGATCCACACCGAGGCGGTGGGGCGCATGCCGCGCTGGTTCGAGGCGGTGTTCAATACGCCCTCGCATCACCGCGTCCACCACGCCCGCAATCCGCGCTATCTGGACGCCAACTACGCCGGCATCCTGATCATCTGGGACCGCATGTTCGGCACCTTCATCCCCGAGGTCGATGAGGAGCCCTGCCGCTATGGCACGGTGAAGAACCTCGGCAACTTCAACCTGCTGCACAACGTCTTCCACGAGTGGGTCGGCATCGCCAAGGACGTCGCGGGCTCGAAGTCACCGAAGGAGGCGTTGGGCTATGTGTTCGGCCCGCCCGGCTGGAGCCCGGACGGCTCGCGGGAGACCTCGCACACGCTGAAGGCCAAGTGGCGGGCGCGGATCGAGGCCGAGAAGGCCGGCTGATCAGTCCCGCAGCAGCGGCAGCGACAGCCCCGTCGCCTGCCGCGTCGCCAGCATCTCGCGGCGGAAGCGGAACAGCTCGGCTGGGCGGCCGCCGGTTTCGGCGTCGAGGCGGCCCAGGCCCTCGACCAGTTCCTCGCGTTCGACCACGCGGCGGAAGTTCTGCTTGTGCAGCGGCACCCCGGCGATGGCCTCGACCGTGCGCTGCAGGGTCGAGAGGGTGAACTCCTCGGGCGTCAGTTCGAACACCACGGGGCGATACTTGATCTTGCCGCGCAGGCGCGAGAGGCCGGTGGCCAGTATCCGCCGGTGGTCGGAGATCATCGGCTCGCCCAGCGCCGCTGACAGCGCGGCGGGTTCGGCGGGGTCCTGGCCGTCGGCGCGGGCGCGGTCCCGGGCGGCTTCGGGGGCTAGGCCGGCTTCGTAGAGCAGCTCATAGCGCTCCAGCACCCGTTCCTCGTTCCAGGGTGCGCCGTCCAGGGCGAAGGCCAGGCGCGCGCGCGACCACTTGGCCGCGTCGTCGGCGGCCCCGTCACGGCCCTTGTCGCCGAAGGTGTAGAGCTGCTCGACATAGCCCAGCTGGAAGCGGGTCTGCTGGGCCACGAAGGCGCGCAGGCCCAGCTCAAAGGTGCGGTGCGCCTCGGGGGCGAACGGCCCGAACGGCAGGCCCGACAGCGGCGAGGCGATGTCGGTGATGGCGTCGTGCGGCCGCACCGTCAGGACAACGGCTTCGCCGTCGCGGATCGCGACGACCACCGCCGACAGACCGATGACGACCGCCGTGTTCATCGCGCTTCGCTCACTCGGTTTCGAACGCCGCGTCGGGGGCCGACTCATAGCCCGCCGCGCGCGACAGCACATGGAAGCGCTGTACATAGCGCGCCTGGGCCTCGAAGGGCGCCAGCGGCGTGATCTGCAGGTCGTAGCCCGTCGGCGGCGCGCCGAAGATCGCCAGCGACTCGGCGTGCTCGAACCCGGCCAGCTGGGTGGCCTCGAAGAAGGCGCAGGCGCGGTCGGCCTGCTAGATCAGCTTCTTGATCGGGGCGGGGGTCTTCACGCTGACGCCCAAAGCCGCCTTGAACGGGCTGATCATGTCGCCGATCACGCATTCGCTGGCGTCGTGCAGCAGGGCCGCCAGTCGCCACTTGGGCTCCAGGTCGGGCTTGATGTGCGCGGCGATCTCCTCGACCACAAGGCTGTGCTGAGCGACCGAGAAGCCGTGATCGCCCACGGTCTGCCCGTTCCAGCGCGCCACGCGCGCCAGACCATGGGCGATGTCCTCGATCTCGATGTCCATCGGCGACGGGTCGAGCAGGTCGAGCCGACGTCCGGAGAGCATTCTTTGCCATGCGCGGGGCGGTCCGCCCCTTTGCAGCCCTTTGGCCACGCGTTCGTTCCTTGTGATGAAGTCGGTTGACTGGCGCATCGGTTGCGAAAGATCAATGAGCGCTTCGCCGTCATCTGTGGAAATGCCCTCGAAAGGGAGTTCGATCATGAGTTGGGCGAGAATTATGGTTCCGCTGGCCGGAACCCCGAACGACCAAGGTGTTCTAACCGCCGCTGCGGCGCTCGCGACCGTGTTCGACGCGGAGTTGGCCTGCGTCCATGCCCCCGCCGACATGGCTGACCTGATGCCCTGGATGGGCGAAGGCTTCATGGGCGGCGTGCAGGTCACAGCGCTGGAAAGCCTGAAGGAAGCCGCCCAGGAGGGCGCCAAGGCGGTCGGCAAGTTGGCCGCCGATCTGGGCTATGGCCGCACCCGCGTCATCAGCCTGGACTCGCCGGTTTGGGCCGGTTTGGCGATGGAGGGCCGGCTGTCGGACGTCATCGTATTCGACGACGCCGCAGCGCGCGGGAAGGGGCCCTTGGCCGAGTCCTTCCAGCAGCTGGTCGCCGACGAGCAGAGGCCCATCCTGGTGGCCCGTGCGGGCTTCAGGACCGATGGCGTCGCCCTGGTCGCCTGGGATGGCGGCAAGGAGGCCAGCCGCGCTGTGCGGACGGCCTTGCCGCTTTTGGAAAAGGCCAGCGCTGTGGTTGTGGCCGGCGCGCCGGCCGCCTCGTCGCGGGCTTTCGAGCTGGATCGTCTGGTCGAGTTCCTCGGCGCGCGCGGGGTCAAGGCCAGCGTGCGGGCGCTGGAGGGAAGCGGTGACGCCGGGTCGCTTCTGCTCGGCGCGGCCAAGGAGGTGAACGCGAACCTCCTGGTGGCCGGCGCGTTCGGTCACCCGAGGCTGCAGGAGTTCATCTTCGGGGGCACCACCCGCACGCTGCTCAACAGCGACGGCCCCTCGCTGTTCCTGTCGCACTAGAGCATTTCACGACCTGACTGCGTCAGGCCGTGAGCTCTAATCTTTTGTTTTGGCACATTTTTCTTCACGCGAACCGGAACCACTTCGCTCGAAAAATGCTCTAGGCCACTGAAATTATGAAAGAAAGGGAGGCTTATGTCTCTTTCCCGGATCGTCATGCGCCTGGCGCGCAATCCTGGCACCGAGTTCGCGGGCGGCGATGATCATCGCGGCTACGCCCTGACCGCGCCGCTCACTGCGGACGGCCATATCGACGAGGGCGCTTACGCCAAGGTCAAGGCCTCCTGCAGCGTGCGTCGTTTCGCGCCGGACGAGGATGCGGTCGATGGTCGTCTGAACAAGCGCGGCCAGCGCTGGTTCTTCGACTATGACGCCGCCGACACGGCGGACGACGAGCCGCTGCATCGTCTGGGTGATCACCGCTTCGCGCTCGGCGAATATGTCACCGTCACGGACGAAGACGGCCGTCCGCTGACCTACAAGGTGATGGAGGTCACGCCCCTACAATAGGCGCGGCAAATCCTCGTTCTAAGACAAGCTCGGGATGAGGATTTTTGCGGACCAAGTCGCATTAGCCCTCACCCTGAGCTTGTCGAAGGGCGAGGGTGGGCCGCCGAGGGGGCTGATGAGGCCCCTTCGGCGATCCTGCGCTTTGCGCTGGTTCAGCCGCCGACGTTGTGGCGAACCAGAGCTTTCATGTCCTTGAACAGGTCATGGTCTTCGGTGTTGCGGTTCTTGGCCTTGACCACGGCCACGGCCAGCGGTCCGCCCTTGGGGCCGCGGGCCTCATAGCCGGCCACACGATAGCCGTTGGGCGCCTTATCGTTGGCCAGGATCAGCGTCGAGCGTACCGCGTCGCCGCCCTTCAAGGCGCGGATTTCGGCGCCGTTGTCATTGGCTCTGATGGTGACGTCGCCTTCGGACTCGTCCTGGGCGCTGACATTCACCGAGGCTTGGCCGCCGTCGCTCTTGATGTTGACGTTCTTGTTGACCTTCACCTCGGCCGTCCCGCCATCGCTGTTGATAGTCAGGTGGCCGATCCGGATGTCGGCGGTGTCGCCGTGAGCGTCGATATTGATGCCAGGCAGGTGGATGCTGGTCTTGTTCTTGCCGTCCTTGGACTCAGGCGGCTTGGGAGAGGCCGGCGGCGTCGGAATGACGCCCTTCAGTTCAGCTTCGATGGGGGCCAGGGCCGCCTCGGCGTCGCCGCCGTTCAGGCGAATGAGCCGCAGATCAACCGTCGCCTCGCTCGACGTGTATGAGCACGACTGTCCGTCTGCGGCGGCGCTGATCCGGGTCAGCCCCCCTTGGCGGTCAGGGCAGTCCAGGCGCTCGATCGCGCGGACAGGGTCTCTGCCGAGGCGTCGTTCGGCGCGCGGCTCCTTGTCGGACGCGGCGGGCTGACAAGCGGTCAAGGCGGTCGCGCCCACGCCGATCAACAGCGTCGCAACCCGCCACTTCGAATGACGCATGGTGTTCCTTTGGCCTTCCCTTGAAGCCTGGACGTTGGTCGTGCGTCTAGCGTGCGTCCAGTGAATTCCCGGTAACGGCCATTTCGTCGCAGGCGGACTACTGTCCCGGGATGGACGTCCTGCTCGTTCTTGAGCAGCGCGCCATGCAGCGGCGGGATCAGCTTGGTGGGATCCTTCTCGCGCAGGACCTGATCGTCGATGTCTTCGACCAGCAGCAGCTTCAGCCAATCCAGCAACTCAGACGTCGACGGCTTCTTCTTCAGGCCCGGCACCTTGCGCATGTCGTAGAAGATGCGCAGCGCCTCGGCGACCAGCTTTTGCTTGATGCCCGGGAAGTGGACGTCGACGATGGCCTGCATCGTGTCGGCTTCTGGGAAGCGGATGTAGTGGAAGAAGCAGCGGCGCAGGAACGCGTCTGGCAGCTCTTTCTCGTTGTTCGAGGTGATGATGATGATCGGCCGGACCTTGGCCTTGATCGTCTCATTTGTCTCGTAGACGTAGAACTCGTTGCGGTCGAGCTCCTGCAGAAGGTCGTTCGGGAACTCGATGTCGGCCTTGTCGATCTCGTCGATCAGCAGCACCGGGCGGACTTCGCTCTCGAAGGCCTCCCAGAGCTTGCCCTTCTTGATGTAGTTCTTGACGTCCTTGACGCGCTCGTCGCCCAACTGGCTGTCGCGCAGGCGGGTGACGGCGTCGTATTCGTAGAGGCCCTGCTGGGCCTTGGTCGTCGACTTGATGTGCCAGGTGATCAGCGGCGCGCCCATCGCCTTGGCGACCTCATAGGCCAGGACAGTCTTGCCCGTGCCGGGTTCGCCCTTGATCAGAAGCGGGCGCTCGAGCACCACGGCGGCGTTGACCGCGACCTTCAGGTCATCGGTGGCCACATAGTCGGAAGTGCCTTCGAAGCGCTGGCTCATGCCTATCTCCGCCGGAATCAGATCCGGTTCGAACAGTTGTTCAAATTCAGCGGATCAAACTACCGGCGCTTACGCGCTTGGCAAGGGTGTCGATAGGGAAGGCGTCTTCAGCCGGCTTGGCGAGACGTCGGCGGGATCGCGTAACCTTTCGCCCGAAGCCGCTCGGCCATCGCCTCTCGGCGCATCGCCCAGTCGCCTGCGAGCAGGCCCAGACCGATCACATCGACCTCGTGGCCATGCTTCATGACGTGCTGCCGAAACAGCGCCTCGCGCTGGAAGCCGTAGAGTTCGTGCAGCCGCCAGACCCTCTCGTTCGAGACCAGCACCTCGCACCAGAGCTTGTTCAGGCCGAGTTGGCCGAACACTTGCTCGATGATCTGGAACTCGACGAAGGAGCCGACGCCCAGACCCCGGACCTTTGGGTTGGCCAGATAGTAGGCCCAGGCGCAGCGACGATGAACGAGATCGATATCGGCGAGGTTCGCCAGCCCCACCGGCTGGCCGTCGGCCTCGATGATCCAATAGCGTCGACGCCGGTCATGTCGCGCCACATCGAACCAGTGATCGTGTTCCTCGTGACCGATCTTGTGGTCGGAGTACATGTGGGCCGAGACGTCTGGGCTGTTACGCCAGGCCAGAAGTCTCTCGCGATCGCCCTCCGCGACGTCGCGCAGCCGCACCGTCACCATGTCTCTCACTCCGGACCATCGCACCATCGGCGGCTCGTTGACCGTCTGGGTCGAGAACACGCCGCCTCCAGGCGCGGATGTGGAACCGTCGGGACGACATCCCAACCTTACTCCACTCTGTACTGTTAGACGGCGTTGGCTTTGATCCGTCTCAAGCGAGACCGGCGATCAGGGTGCGGTGAAATCGCGCAGAGCTTCGGCCACGCGACCCATGGTCGGCTCCCAGACGCCGTACTGCTCGGTGACGAAGCAGCGCACGCTCGGATACCAGGGGTAATAGTCTGTCCCAAGGCGCGTCCAGGACGAGGCCCCGGTCAGCATGAAGATCGGCGTGCCCACCGCGCCGGCCAGGTTGATCGTGGCGTTCGAGAAGCCAATGACCAGATCGACGGCCGCGCAGAGCGCCGCGACATCGTCGAGATCGGCTTTCAGGTCGATCCCTTGGGGTTGCCAGATATCGACGCCCAGTTCCTCCTTGGCGAAGGCGATTTCTTCCTCGCAGTCGCCATACTGCAGGTTTACGAACACTGCGCCCGGCGTCTGCAGCACGGGCTCCCAAAGATGGAACGGCGAGAACTGCCGAGCGCGCTCGGCGTTGAGCTTCAGGCTCTTCCAGAGCAGGCCGACCTTGGGTCCAGGGCCCACCTTCTCCAGCTCCGCCTTCCAATGCGCGACGCGTGCGGGGTCAGGTTGGAGGAAGGCCTGGCGCTTGGGGAACGCTTCGGCGGAGGGGCGCAGCCTCGGCAGGAAGTCGCCGATCGCCGCCCAATAGTCGAAACGATCCCAGTCCTCGATATAAGGCGCGGCCCGGAACACGCGACCTTCATAGGCGATCGTGCGGTGCGCCGTGACCTCGACGTTCGGGAACGATCGCTCGAACAGTGGCGCCAGGCGACGCTCGACCGCCAGTGACAGGAAGCCATCCGGACCCAAAGCCTGGACGATGTCGGGCAGCATGTTGGCGAACATCACCTCGTC
>NCDQ01000361.1 GCA_002280275.1 Caulobacter vibrioides
GGAATCGAAGACCGCCTTCACCCCCTTCGACCGCCCCGCGCCCGTCCGCTACAACTACGGCTATTACAGCTATTCGGTGGGCGTGAACTACCGGGTCGCCGAGCCGTTCGCGGTCTTCGCCCGCTACAGCCGCGGCGCGCGGGCCGGGGCCGACAAGCTCTTGTTCTCGAACAAGATCAGCGTCACCGACGGCCGCCTGATCAACAAGGCCGACGGCTTCGACATCGTCAAACAGTTCGAGGCCGGCTTCAAATACCGCGCCCCGAACTTCACTGTGAACGTCACCGGCTTCAGCGCCGACACCGAGGACACCAACGTCCAGGCCGGCGCCATCACCACCGACCGAACCTACAAGGCCTATGGCGTGGAGGCCGAAGGGACCTATCGCCACGGTCCGTTCAGCGTGCGGGGCGGGGTGACCTACACCGACGCCGAGCTGGTCAACGACAAGCTGAACGCCGCCGTCGCCGGCAAGGTCCCGCGCCGCCAGCCCGACTTCATCTACCAGGCGACGCCCCAGTTCGATCTCGGCAAGGCGACGGTCGGCGCCAACATCATCGGCACGACCGACAGCTGGGTGCAGGACAACAACCTGATGAAGATGCCGGGCTACACCCTGGTCGGTGCCTTCGCCCAGTACCGCCTGAAGGACAATATCCAGCTGATGCTGAACGTCGAAAACCTGTTCGACAAGGTCGCCTTCATCGAGATCACCACGCCGTCGGTTCCGACCAACGGCATAGGCCTCGGACGCGCGGTCAACGGGCGCACGGTTTCGATGTCCGCCCGCATGAGCTTCTAGTTTAGCCAAGGAGGCCGGGCGCTGCGCCCGGCCTCCCCCTTTTTTAGGCGACCATACCGGCCAGACGGCCGCGGATCAGGGCCTCGGCCTCGGCGACCATGCCATCGACCAGATCCTTCACGGTCGGGATGTCGTGGATCAGGCCCTGGACCATGCCGGCGCTCCAGATGCCACCGTCGGTGTCGCCTTGCGCCAGGGCGTCGCGCCCCCGCGTTCCGGCCACCAGGTGGGCCACGTCCTCGAACTTGGCGCCGCCGGCCCGCTCGATCTGCACCACTTCCTGGCTGACGGCGTTGCGCATGACGCGGGCGGTGTTGTGCAGGGTGCGGAAGATCAGGTCGGTCTGACGCTCGTCATTGGCGACCATCTGCTCCTTGAAGGCCATCGGGATCGGGGCCTCCTGGGTGACGCAGAAGCGGGTGCCCATGTTGACGCCGTCAGCGCCCAGGGCCAGGGCCGCCACCAGGCCGCGCGCGTCGGCGATGCCGCCCGAGGCCAGCATCGGGATCTTCACCTTGTCGGCGGCGTGATCGACGTGCTCCTGGGGCTTGTAGCCGGCGGTCTCAACGATCTTGATCCCGCTCTCGATGATCGCGGCCCGATACTCGGCGTAGGGCGGCGGGGTCATGGCCGGCAGGATGGTCAGGTTCACCCCAAACGGCTTGTCGGTCATCTCGCGGGTGCGGGCGATTTCCTTGGACAGCGCCTCGGGCGTGGGCTGGGTCAGGGCCGTGAGAAAGCCCAGCGCCCCGGCGTTGGCGACGGCGCTGACCAGCTCGGCCTTGCCGACCCACTGCATGCCGCCTTGAGCGATCGGGTGCTCGACGCCGAACAGCTCGGTGAAACGCGTCTTGATGGCCATGGCCGCCTCTCCTCCCTTGGGATTTTGAGGAGACTATGCGGCGGCGCCCGCTACGTCAGGCAAGGGCTAATAGCCCGCCCGGAACCGCTCCAGCTCCTCGGCCCGCTGGCGGGTGTGGTCGAGCACGCACTGGTTGGCCTCGACGCGGGCCAGCGAGCCCCAGTCTTCATCGACATAGGCCGCGCAGTCAGCGTCCCGGAAGGCGATCCAGGCCCGCTGGGCCTTCTGCAGGGCGGCCTTCTGGCGCGGGCGCTCCAACCGCATGAGCGCCGCCTCATAGGCGCGATTGAGGCGAGCGTCCTGCACACCGACCTCTTTGCCGATGCATTCAATCATGCCGTAGGTCGACTGCCCCTCCGGCGTCGCCAGGCATCGGTCGAGCGCCGAAACGGTCTTGGCGGGCTTGGCGCCCTTAAGAGCCTGAGCGTGGGCGACCGGCGCGGCGACTAAGGCGCCGAACAAAAGTATCCAGCAGAAAACTGCCACGGGGCGGTTCATCATCTCGTAGTCTCCGGCACGACACTCAAACTAGCGTACTTTGACGCAGATAAAAAAGTTCGGCGCGCTCATGGTCCGGTTGCAAGGCGCTTGGAACGCTTGAGGCTTGGCTCAATGCGAGCGTTTGCGCCGCCCCAAATTGAACCTTGGATATTGCGACCGTAAGCCGCGCCTTGTGAGCGTGCAAAGGTTCGCGCAAATGAAACCCTTGCGTTACAAGTTTGTTGTTCGGCGAGCGGCGTGCGCTCTCCGAGCTGGCGGCGTCGACGCGCCAAAAGGGGAGGCGACGACGACCAAGAAAACTTGGCGCTCGCCTAGACAAGGGCGGCGCAATGAAGGGTGTGATCTTCAACCTGTTGCAGGAGGTTGTCTCGGCCGCCCATGGGGCGGACGCCTGGGACGACATCCTCGACGAAGCCGGCGTATCCGGCGCCTACACCTCGCTGGGCAGCTACGACGATGAGGAGTGGGAGACCCTGGTCGAGACGGCCAGCGCCCGACTGTCCCTGTCGCGCAACGAGCTGCTGCGCTGGTTCGGGCAGGACGCGATGCCGCACCTGGCGCGCGCCTATCCGGTGTTCTTCGAGGGCCATGTGAGCTCACGCAGCTTCCTGGCGGGCGTCAATGACATCATCCACGCCGAGGTGCACAAGCTCTACGCAGGCGCGGCCTGTCCCCATCTGAAGCTGCGAGCGATCGACGCCGGCGGCGTGGCCATGGCCTACACGTCGCAGCGGCGAATGTGCGCCCTGGCGCAGGGCTTCACCGAGGGCGCCGCGCGACAGTTCAACGAGGTCATCACCTTTGAACACGCCGCGTGCGTGGAAAAGGGTGACAGCGCCTGTGTCTTCCATATCGGCTGGCCTCCGCTCGAGGCGGCGGCGAATGACTAGCGCCGTCATCCCGTTTGCGCCCGCGCCGGTCGACGCGGCTTCGGACCGCGAAGCGCGTATCGCCCGTCTCGAACGCCGACTGAGCCGCGAACTCCTTGCTCGTCGCGAGGCCGAAGCGATCGCCGAGGCGGCGACCCATCGCCTCTACCGACAAGGCGAGCGGCTGCGGCTCCTGGCGGACCTGGCGCTGGAGGCCAATCGCAGCGACGATCTCGACACCATCCTGCGTGCGGCGCTCAGGGCGATCGGAAGCCAGACCGGCTGGCCCGTCGGGCACGTAGAACTGGTCGAAACCGACGCCGAGGCGATGGACTGGCTGCAACCCTCGGCCTTGTGGCTGGCCCCGCCCGACACGGACATCGAGGCGCTTCGGCGAGCGACCACGCCGCGTCGCGCCCAGATTGGCGGCGGAGTTCCCGGCCAAGTACTGCTGCGACGCGGCGCCTGCTCCATCGAGAGTCTTGCCAGCTGCCCGCCCGAGCGCCGGCGCGCCGCAAGCGCCCTAGGCCTTAACCAGGGCGTGGGCTTTCCCATTCTGGTCGGCGACGAGATCGCGGCGGTCGTCGAGTTCTTTCACGACCATGGCCTAGGCCCCGACGCGGAAACGCTCGCTTTTCTTGACCAGGTCGGAGCGGTTCTGGGGCGGGTCTTTGAGCGGCGCAGGGCCGAGCAGGCCGCACAGGACGCGCGCGCGCGGCTTGAGGAAAGCCTTGCGGCGGCCGAGGCGGCCAGCCGGGCCAAGACCCATCTTTTGGCGGTCGCCAGCCATGAGGTTCGCACACCGCTGAACGCGGTGCTCGAGCTGGCCGAGGTCCTGGCCCGAAGCCCTCTCGACGCGACACAGCGCGAGCATGTCGACGGCGTTCGCCAAGCCGGCGGCATGCTCCTGCGCCTGTTGAGCTCGGTTCTCGATTTCGCCCGTATCGAAAGCGGCGCCACGCCGCTAGTCTCCGCCGCCTTCAACCTCGCCGATCTGGCGCGCGAGGTAACCGGAGTCTGGCGCGCTGCGGCCAACGCCGCGCAGCTTGATCTGCGTCTT
>NCDQ01000362.1 GCA_002280275.1 Caulobacter vibrioides
GGCCGACTGGTCCTGGAACAGCGGCCAGCCGTCCAGCGCGTGGATGATTCCATAAAGCAGGCGAAGCCGCTGGGCGCCGAGGTTGTCGCCATCGGCGTCGGAAACGAGGCCGGTCAGCGCCGCCGCCATGCCGTTGGTCGATGGAACGCCCCCCTCGGCGGTTTGGAAGGCGCGCCCGCGCGAGAAGCCCTCGCCATGCCCATAGGCGTTTGACCAACGTCGCAGGTCGCCGGTCGGGGCATAGGCCGCCAGGGCGTTCCAGATCAGGTCGTCATGGCAACGCACATAGTTGAGCCAAGCGCCCTGCGCGGGTTTTCGCGCCGCGACCGCTAGGCAGCGTCGGGCGATGGCCGCATCGCCGTCGGCCATCGCCGCCCAGAGGGCCGTCCTGACGACGTTGTTGTAGGCGAGGTTGCAGCCGGGGGATTCGCCGCCGAAGAAGGGCAGGACGTCCTCGACGCTCTCGATCGCCTCGGCCAGCAGCACGACGCCCGGCGCGACAATCGACAGGGCCGCGCGCCAGGCTTCGACGATGTCGTAGGTCTGCGGAAGGTTGCGACAGGTGGTGCCCGCCTCTTTCCAGAGGAAGGGGGCGCTATCAAGTCGGAACCCCTGGGCGCCCTTGGCCGCCAGGAAGATCAACACCTCGAGCATCTCGGCGAAGACGGCGGGGTTGGCGTAGTTCAGGTCCCACTGGAACGGATAGAAGGTGGTCCAGACATAGCCGCCCATGTCCGCGTCATAGGAGAAGCTGCCCGGGGCGGTGTCGGGAAAGACGTCGATCAGCTCGCGATCGCGCGCTGCGGCGCTCTGCGCGTCCGGCAGCACGATGTAGTAGTCGCGATAGACGGGATCGCCCGCGCGGGCCTTGGCCGCCCAGGCGTGCTCGCGGGCGGTGTGGTTGCACACCACATCGAGGATCAGGCCCATGTCGCGCTGGCGAAGATCGCCGGCCAGGGCTTCCAGGTCGTCGATCGTGCCCAGGCGCGGATCAACCTTGCGATAGTCGGCGACCGCAAAGCCGCCGTCGCTGTCGCCGGGGCGCGGTTCCAGCAGCGGCAGCGGGTGGAGCCAGCGCACGCCCAGTTCGGACAGATAGTCCAGCTTCTGGCGGACGCCGTTCAGGTCGCCGGCGAAGCGATCGACATAGAAGGTGTAGGCGGTCTGCCCCGGGGCGTGCAGCCACGCGGGATCAGCCGCCCGCGCCGCATCGAGCGCCCGTAGGGGCTCTGGCCGCGCATGGGCGGCCTTGAGAAGATTGGCCTTCAGGCGTTCGAGGACGGCGGGTCCGCGCGCATCCGCGCCATAGACCTTGGCGAACCGCGATTCCAAGACCGGCCACAGCGCGGCGAAGCGGGCCTGGACGGCGTCGTCATGCGACGTCGGGATCGAAGCGGTGGAAATCATGCCGGGACGCTCGCGAAGGAGTGGCCTCGCCAGGGCGTTGGGGGCGCGCTGGCGAGGCCGAGGCGCCGACGGGGCAGGAAACCCGCCGGCGGCGGGGACTAGAAGCTGTACCGAAGCGTCGCCGTGACGGTGCGGCCGTTGATCGAGCGGGCGCGGACTGGTTGTCGTCCTGGGCGTAGGCCTTGGTGGTGCCGATGACGCTGGCGCCGATCGTGGCCTTGTCGCTGATCGTCCAGGTCGGGGCGAACTGGTAGATCCAGTTGGCCTGGCGACGCGGCGTGTTGCCGACGACGGCGGGCGTCAGGGCGTCCTTGTCGATCACCGCATCGGTGTAGGTGGCGCCGCCGGTGACGGAGAAATCGCCGATCCGGTAGCTGGCCTCCAGTTCGATACCTTTGGCCTTGTAGGTGCGGTCGAAGAACTTCTGGCTGGTGGCCTCGAAGTTCTGTTCCTGGGTGCGGGCCCAGAAGGCCGTGGCGAACAGGCCAAAGCCGGCGCGGCGATACTTCACGCCGCCCTCGACCTGATCGACCATGTCGACGGCGTCCTCCTTGGACACCGTGCCGTCGGCGCGGACCTTGCCGAACAGCAGGCGGTCGGCGTTAGCCCGGCCGCCACGGCTGACGCGGGCGAAGGCCGCGACGTCCGGATTGAACTGGTAGTTCGCGCCCAGCGACCAGGAGGTGTAGCCCCAGTCGTAGTTCACCGGCGAGGCGTTGACGTTATCGATGACCGACACGCTCTGCTCGACGTTCTGGATCACGCCGTCGCCATTGACGTCGACGGCGGCCTGCTTGGCGCCGGCGTAAAGGCCACGCGCCTTGCCTTCGTCGCGGCGGAGGCTGGCGTCCAGGCTTAGATCGCCGATGCGGCTCGACAGGCTCAGATACGGCGCGTCGATGTCGTAGGTGACGTCATAGCGGCGCGTGCAGCAGTTGCCCCACAGCGGCACGCCGTAGGCGGCCAGACCCGTCTGGGTCAGCTTGGCCCCGGCGCTGTTGTAGACATCCAGCAGGGCGGCGTTGTCGCCCTTCACTTCCGAGACGAAGGTGTTCCACAGCCAGTCCATGGCTATGGTCTGGCGCGACTTGTAATAGCCCACCGTCAGATCGATCACCGCGCCGCCCGTGTCGAAGCTGCGCGACAGCTTCAGGTCGTTCATGGCGTTGCCGAAGTCGTTGATCTCGACGTCGAACATGTGGACGCGCATCGCCAGGCCATTGCCGTTTAGGCTGCCCGGCGCGCTGATCGCCTGGCCGGCGCTGGGGCCGTTGGCGTAGCGCAGCGTCGCGCCGGCGCCGCCGATCGACGTCGCTAGGGCCTGTGCCGAGAGGACCTCAGCGGGGAAGGGGGCGACAAAGCGTCCCGAGGTCTTGGCGACCTTGAAGCGGTCCTCGATCTTCCAGCCGCCGATATCGAACTTGGCCTCGGCGCCGAACTGTAGGGTGTCGGGGTGCATGCCGTCGGCGACCTTGCTGCTCCGACGATTGCCGTCGCCGTCGATGCCCGGATTGCGCGCCAGGTAGATCGACTGCAGGTCGTCCCGGCCGAGGTCGTAGCCCGGGAACGAGCCGATGTCGGGATCGCTGTTCGACCCTGTCACGCGCGTCGGCATCGGCAGATAGCCAACGGCGCGATCGTTCAGGTATTTGACGTTCAGCCGGACGAAACCGTTCTCGAAGTCCTTGGTCAGGTTGGCCTTAATCTGGCCGCCCTTTTCGGAAGTGTAGCCCGACTTCCGGGCTCCTTCGCCTTCGCGATAGAAGCCGCCGACATGGAAGCGCAGCGTGTCGCTGAGCGGTGCGCCATAGTTGAAGTCCAGGCGCGTATGGTCGTAGCCGAGACCCTTGGTCAGGGCGATCTCGCCGCCCTCGACATCGCCGGTCTTGCTGATGAAGTTGATCACGCCGCCGGGCGAATTCGAGGCGAAGGTCGAGGACGAACCGCCCCGGACCGACTCGATGCGGGCCACGTTCTGGTCGGCGCGGAGGAAGATGTCGGCGTTACCGAAGGCGATGTCGCCGAACTCCATGACCGGCAGGCCGTCTTCCTGCAGTTGCAGGAATTTGGCGCCGCCCGAGGCCACGGGCAGGCCGCGCACGGCGATGTTGGCGTTGCCGTCGCCGCCGGTGGACTCCGAACGCACGCCAGGCAAGCCGCGGAAGATTTCGGCGGTCGAGCGGGGGGCCTGAGCCAGGATCTGGTCGGCCGACAGCGCGCTGACGGAGATGGACGAGTTCATCTTGGTCGCGCCATCGCGCGAGGCGGTGATGACGACCGAGTCGAGCTCAAGGACGTCCTGGTCGTTGGTCTTGCCGCTTTGCTGGGCGTGAGCCGCCAGAGGCAGCATGGCGAGCACCGCAGCGCTGACGAGCAGGCGGGACTTTTGCCGGTTCATATCTTCCTCCTCATGCGCCCCCGCTTCTTGTGGTGGGAGCTTCGAGCGTGAGGGTGATGCGAACGCAAACGATTGCGAAGGTGAAAAATCGTCGCACGTCGCATTTTGCAATCGATTGCGTTAAATTGGCAACACCTGCGCCGGCGGACCTTAGGTGCCGCGCACGACCAGTTCGGGCGTCATGAAGACCGACTCCGTCGGGGCGTCCGCAATGCGTTGGAACAGAAGGTCCACCATGATATGCGCGCCCTTCGCCAGATCCTGACGGACTGTCGTCAGCGGCGGGGCGCTGTAGCGCGCGAGGCTGATGTCGTCGAAACCCACCACGGAAATCTCGGCGGGGACCGACCGACCGGCTGCGGTCAGGGCGTTGATTGCCGTGACGGCGATCAAGTCGGACGCGGCCAGCACGCCGTCGAACGCGGCGCCGCTGTCGATCAGCGCCCTCACCGAGGGCTCGGCCGACTCGACCGTGAAATGAGCCGGCGCGCTAAGCTCGGGGCAGGTCGGCCAGCCTGCGGCGTGCAGTGCCTGGAGATAGCCTTC
>NCDQ01000363.1 GCA_002280275.1 Caulobacter vibrioides
CGCCGACCTTCACCTGGTCGTTGACGGTGTAGAACAGCGAGCCGTCCAGCTGGCCGGTGGCCTCGTTCATGATCGGCGCGTAGGGCACGATCACGTCGCGGACGGTCAGCAGGAAGTCCGAGCGCCAGTTGTAGGCCAGACGGGCCGAAATCTTGCCCTTCTCATAGATCGCCGCGAAGTTGGCGTTGTGCTTGGACAGGCCCTGCAGCGGCAGCAGGCTGGTGTCGATGTTGGCGACACGGCCGGCGGCCACATCGGGGTCGGTCGCCGACAGCGTGCTTTGCGGCACGCCCGAGCTGTCGATGTAGCTATAGTTGGCGTTGATGCCGAAGCCGTCCAGCGGCTTGGGCAGGAAGTCATAGAACTGCTGGTAGCCGATCTCGAAGCCCTTGATCTTGGCCTTCTGAGACGAGTTGCCCGGCGTGGTCACCACGGCGTCGAAGGTCGCGCCGTTGTTGGTGAACGGCAGGCGGACCGTCGTGTTCGAAGCGACGTCCGTCAGCTCCTTGTAGAACAACGCCATCGTCAGCGAGCCGACCGAGTCGAAGTACCATTCGACCGAGGCGTCCACATTGGTCGACTTGGTCGGCTTCAGGTACGGATTGCCAACGGTCACGTTGCCGGTCGGGCGACCGTTGACGATGCCCTCGACGTTCGTGTTCAGCGCCAGCTGGTAGAAGTTGCGGGTCAGACCGATCTCCGGCGGAGTCAGGGTCTTGGACAGACCCAAGCGATACTGCAGGCCGTTCGGCATGGCGACCTTCAGGTTGAAGCTCGGCAGCCAGTACTCGAAGTTCGCCTTGGCCGTGCTGCCGAACAGATAGCGGTCGCCCGCCACCCGGTAGGTGCCGTGGGCGGAAAGCCCGAACCCGCCGCCCATGCAGATGCCGTCGGTCGCCAGGCCCGTTCCGGTCGGATAGGCCAGGAAGCCGCTCGCCTCACGCGTGGTCTTGGTGTAGCGCACGCCGAAGTTACCCGTGACGCGCGCTTCGCCCACATCACCCTTGAAGCGGCCCATCAGGTAGAAGGCCTTGTTCACTTCCTGCACAGGGTTGATTTCCTGCGGACGGAACGGCGTGCCCGCGATCACCTGGCAGCGTTGGGCCAGCGGCACCCAGTTCTGCGGGCAGTTGTCGGCGCCGAGGGTCGGACGGAACTCCGAGCCGAGCAGCTTGGCGAAGGCCGCATAGCTGGCGTAGTTCTCGGTGATGCTCTGGTTGTAGAACGGACGCGGCTGGTTGCCGGTCGGAACCGGCACCGAGCCGCGGAAGAAGTTGTCGAAGCCAAACAGCTCGACGCGGCTGCTGCTGTCCTGACCCGCCGTGCCCGGCAGGCCCGAGCCGCCGTCCGTCGGGATACCGTCAACCTTGTCGTTGAACCAGACCGGGCCGCCTTCACCCCAGATCTCGCTGATCGAACCCCAGTTATAGGCCGAGAAGCGGGTCGTCTGGTCGCGATCCGACCAACGCACGCCGGCCTTGACCGAGTCCAGCCAAGTGTCGTTGTCGAACTTGTACTCGACGTCGAAGCGTGCGGCGTCCTCTTGCCCCTCCGACTGCTCGATGTGATCCATCGCCGAGCGCCAGAACGAGTTGTAGAGGCTGCTGAAGTTATTGTTCGGGCTTTGGAAATAGCTCGAGCAGGTGTTGCTGGGCGTGGCGCAGGCCGGAACCGTGCCGTTGTTGCTCGGCGGCAGGAAGGTGAAGACCGGCGGCTTGTCGCCGTTCATCTTCATCTGCAGATTCTGGAAGGTCGAACCCCACAGGCCCGCATCGAGGTTCTTCACCTTCGACGAGACGTGCTGGTAGTCGACCTGGAAGCCCCACTTCTCGTTCGGCGTCCAGCGGAAGTTCGCGCCGAAGTCGCTGGTGATGTAGGTCTGGTCGACATCGCGGCGGATGTTGTTCGACTGCAGGCCGTCGATCGGCGTGCGCGGGTCAGCGCCGTTCTGGTCCGAACGCCAGCCTTGCGTGCCGGTGATCATTCCGTTGGTGAAGATGCCGTCGCCGTCGAACGAGAAGGTCGTGCCCGCGACAGGACGCGAGTCGCCGTTGGCCGCGACGTTGTCGGTCGCGATTTCGATCGCATGCTCGGTCCAGGCTTGCTTGGAGTCCGAGCGCAGGTACTGCACCGTGGCCTGCATGGTGCGGTCGGTGCTGCGCCACTGAACGGCGGCCGCCTGACCTTCGCGCTCACGCTCGGTCTCGGTCGAACGGAACGCCGCGCCACGCGGGAACCACACGCCTTTTTGGCCATCTGAGCAGGTCGCCGAACCCGAGCCCAGGTTCGTGCGGCAGCCGAAGTTCGAAGCCTGGGTGCCGTCCGAACGGGTCCAGAGCTTGGAGTTGGTGTAGCTGGCCAGGACGCCGAACTCACCGACATTGGTGTCGAAGCGGTCGCTGATCAGGCCCGTGTAGCTCGGGGCCCACTTCTTGATCAGGTCGCCGTAGCTGCCTTCAACCGACAGCGAGATGATGCGCTTGTTGCTGTCGAACGGCAGACGGGTGCGCAGGTTCACCGTGCCCGAGATGCCGCCTTCGATCATGTCGGCCGACGGGCTCTTGAACACGTCGACGCCGCCCATCAGCTCGGCCGGAACGTCGGCGAACGACAGGGCGCGGCCGTTGTTGGCCGAGAAGGTGTCGCGACCGTTCAGCTCCGAACGGACGAAGTTCAGACCGCGCACCACCACGCCCGAACCTTCGACCGAGAAGTGGTCAGGGTCGACGCCCGCGGAGAAGCGGTTGATGGCCACGCCCGGAATGCGCTGCAGCGCTTCGGTGACCGAGCGGTCCGGCAGGGCGCCGATGTCTTCAGCGGTGATCGAGTCGCCGATGATTTCCGACGACTGCTTCAGCTGCTGGCTGCTCTTGAGGCTCTGCTTGATGCTGGTGACGATAACCTCGTCGACCGTTTGGTTTTCGGTCTTCGCTGCGGTCTGCGCCATAGCCGGCGCGCCGAACACCAGCGCGCCCAGCGCCAGCACCGAGGCTCCGTACTTCAATCGCGTCGTGAAGGAATTTTGTCCGCACCCGGCGGACAGCCTTTTGGCCGTGCCCATTTAGTCCACCTCCCCTTTTGTTGTTGGTAGCGAGGTAGCGCTACCATTGATCATGTTACCGTGACCATTTTCGTCAGATCACATGACCGACCACGTGTCGTCAAGCGTTGTCACAAACGCCTAAGTCGTTTAGCCATAAGGAATGGGAACGTTACCATTTGAGGTAGCAGCACTGTCGCCACACGGGCGCGGCCGCGAAATCCTCAGGTCCTGGTCACCTCCCCATTCGTGGCCCGACCCGTTCAAGGTTTGACCACGCAATGTCCGGATTCTGATTGTCCGGTGATAAGAACGATGACAACGAAAGACAGCGTTGTCAATTTCTGGATTGAACGTTGGCCGTCAGAATCGGGCGCCGACGTCGGGGGGAGACAGGATGAAGGCCCAAGCGGTCGAGCCAGAGTCGGCGTGCGCGCCGGTTGGACCCCTGCTCTTTCCCATTCCCGGCGCCCGCCTCTAAGGTCGCCTCATGGACCCCATCCGCAAGATCGTCATCGTGGGCGGCGGCACCGCCGGCTGGATCAGCGCCGCAGGCCTCGCGGCGGTGCTGAAG
>NCDQ01000026.1 GCA_002280275.1 Caulobacter vibrioides
GCAGGCCGACCGGCCACCCGCCCTTGTTGGCGTCATGCCAGGCGCTCCAGGCCAGGAAGGCGATCTTGGACGGCGCCATGCCGTAGCGGGTCATGTAGTAAAGATTGAAGTCCTGCAGGGCGTAGGGACCAACGAAGCTCTCGGTCGCCTGAACCTCTTCCCCCGGCACCAGCTCGGGCGAGATCTCAGTCGCGAGAATATCCTCAAGCAAAGCTGTGGTCGCCGCGTCAACGTCACCCGAATGGGCGACGAAGCGAATCAGATGCTGGATCAGCGTCTTGGCCGCCCCACAGTTGGGATTGTAGTGGCTCATATGGTCGCCGACGCCGTAGGTGCACCAGCCCAGCGCCAGCTCGGACAGATCGCCGGTGCCGACGACCAAGGCGGCGTTGTGGTTGGCCAGGCGGAAAAGATAGTCGGTGCGAAGGCCCGCCTGGACGTTCTCGAAGGTCACGTCATAGACCGCCTCGCCCCGTCCGAACGGGTGATCCAGGTCCTTCAGCATCTGGGTGGCTGCGGGCCGGATATCGAGTTCGGCGGCGGTCACGCCCATCGCCCTCATCAGCGCCCAGGCGTTTGACTTGGTGCGATCGGACGTCGCAAAGCCCGGCAAGGTGTAGGCCAGGATATTGGTGCGCGGCAGGCCCAGTTGATCCATGGCCTTGGCGGCGACCAGCAGCGCTTGGGTCGAGTCGAGGCCGCCCGAAATCCCGATCACCAGCGTCTTCAGGCCCGAGGCCTCGAGGCGCCGCGCCAGGCCCTGGACCTGGATATTGTAGGCCTCGTAGCAGTTCTCACGCAGCTTGGCCGGATCCGACGGCGTGAACGGGAACCGTTCGATCGGTCGCGCCAGCGCCAGGTCGCCCTCGGGCGCGTCAAAGGCGAACGGGATGATCCGGAACGGGGTCGAGGGCGGCGTCAGGGCCATTGCGTCGCCAAAGCTGCCGACGCGCATCCGCTCCTGGCGAAGACGCTGGACGTCCACATCGGCGAAGGTCCAGGCCGGTCCCGTCGAGAAGCGAGGCGTCTCGGCGAGCAGCGCGCCCATCTCATGAATATCGACATGGCCGTCCCAGGCGAGATCCGTCGAGCTCTCGCCCGCCCCGGCCGCCGAATAGACATAGGCCGCGATCATTCGCGAGGACTGACTGGCGCAGAGCAGACGCCGCGTTTCGGACTTGCCGATGGTGATGTTGCTGGCCGACAGGTTCAGCAGGATTTCCGCACCCGCCAGGGCCTGGGCGGTGCTGGGCGGGGTCGGGGTCCAGACGTCCTCACAGATCTCGACCCCCACCGTGAACGGGGAGACGCCTTCGCCCCGGAACAGGATGTCGGTCCCGAAGGGAACGACCTGGCCCGCCAGGGTCAATGTCTTGCCCGTTACGCCCGCGCCCGGCGTGAACCAGCGGCGCTCGTAGAACTCGCGATAGTTGGGCAGGAAGCTCTTGGGAACCACGCCCAGCACCTTGCCGCCCTGGATGGCGATGGCGGTGTTGTAGAGGCGGCCGCCGTCGCGCAGCGGGCCGCCGACCACGATCATCGGCGCCAAGCCGGCGCTGGCCTCGGTCAAGGTGGCGACCGCAGCCTCGACAGCGTCCAGCAACGCCTCTTGCTGCAGGAGATCGTCGATCGTGTAGCCGGTCAGGCCCAGTTCGGGGAACACGACCACCGCCACGCCCGCCGCATGGGCCTCACGCGCCAAGGCCAGGATATTCTGGGCGTTGGCGGCCGGATCCGCCAGCTTCACCTTCGGGACGGCGGTCGCCACCCGCACGAAGCCGTGGCGATAGGGCGAGAAGAACGACGGACTACCCAAGGGATCGGCCTTTCCGGGTTATGCTTAAACTGAGCATAAGTCTTCGCCCAGCTATAACGCTCCCGGACGATGTTGCATAGCGCCCACGACCGGCGTCCAGCGCCGCTTTCAGAACCGCGCGCGGGTTGACCCTTGGGGGTTCCCATGCGAGTGCGCCCCTCGCGCAGCCCTGCAAAACATATAAAGACGGAAGCTCCCATGCCCGTTTCGCCCATCAAGATGGCCGACGCGATCCGCGTCCTTTCCATGGACGCCGTGCACAAGGCGAAGTCCGGCCACCAAGGCATGCCGATGGGCATGGCCGACGTGGCGACGGTTTTGTGGGGCAAGTTCCTGAAGTTCGACGCGTCCAAGCCCGACTGGGCCGACCGCGACCGCTTCGTGCTGTCGGCCGGCCACGGCTCGATGCTGCTCTATTCGCTCTTGCATCTGACCGGCTTCAAGGCCGTGACGATGAAGGAGATCGAGAACTTCCGTCAGTGGGGCTCGCTGACCCCAGGCCACCCGGAAGTGCACCACACCCCCGGCGTCGAGACCACCACCGGCCCGCTGGGCCAGGGCCTGGCCACCGCCGTCGGTATGGCCATGGCC
The DNA here is from genome assembly GCA_002280275.1 of Caulobacter vibrioides. GTDB lineage: Bacteria > Pseudomonadota > Alphaproteobacteria > Caulobacterales > Caulobacteraceae > Caulobacter > Caulobacter vibrioides_A. The sequence continues at coordinate 2,408 of NCDQ01000026.1, forward strand.
GAGGCGCATCTGGCCGCCCGCTACGGCTCGGACCTCGTCGATCACCGCACCTGGGTGATCGCCGGCGACGGCTGCCTGATGGAAGGCGTCAGCCATGAGGCCATCAGCATCGCCGGCCGGCTGAAGCTCTCGAAGCTGACGGTCCTCTTCGACGACAACAACACCACTATCGACGGGGTGGCCACCATCGCCGAGACCGGCGACCAGGTCGCGCGCTTCAAGGCCGCCGGCTGGGCCGTGAAGGTCGTCGACGGCCACGACCACGGCAAGATCGCCGCCGCCCTGCGCTGGGCGACCAAGCAGGATCGCCCGAGCATGATCGCGTGCAAGACGCTGATCTCCAAGGGCGCGGGCCCCAAGGAAGGCGACCCCCACAGCCACGGCTACACCCTGTTCGACAACGAGATCGCCGCCTCACGCGTCGCCATGGGCTGGGACGCCGCGCCGTTCACCGTGCCCGATGACATCGCCAAGGCCTGGAAGAGCGTCGGCCGTCGCGGCGCCAAGGTCCGCAAGGCCTGGGAGGCCAAGCTGGCCGCCTCGGCCAAGGGCGCCGACTTCACCCGCGCCATGAAGGGCGAGCTGCCGGCCAACGCCTTCGAGGCGCTGGACGCCCATATCGCCAAGGCCCTGGAGACCAAGCCGGTCAACGCCACCCGCGTGCACTCGGGTTCGGCCCTGGATCACCTGATCCCGGCGATCCCGGAGATGATCGGCGGCTCGGCCGACCTGACCGGCTCGAACAACACCCTGGTCAAGGGCATGGGCGCGTTCGACGCCCCGGGCTACGAGGGCCGCTACGTCCACTATGGCGTGCGCGAGTTCGGCATGGCTGCGGCCATGAACGGCATGGCCCTGCATGGCGGGATCATCCCCTATTCGGGCACCTTCCTGGCCTTCGCCGACTATAGCCGCGCGGCCATCCGCCTGGGCGCCCTGATGGAGGCCCGCGTCATCCACGTGATGACCCACGACTCCATCGGCCTGGGCGAGGACGGCCCCACCCACCAGCCGGTCGAGCATGTGGCGTCCTTGCGCGCCATTCCGAACCTGCTGGTCTTCCGCCCGGCCGACGCGGTGGAAGCCGCCGAATGCTGGAAGGCGGCGCTGCAGCACAAGCGCACGCCCTCGGTCATGACCCTGTCGCGCCAGAAGACCCCGCACGTCCGCACCCAGGGCGGCGACCTGTCGGCCAAGGGCGCGTACGAGCTGCTGGCTGCCGAGGGCGGCGAGGCTCAGGTGACGATCTTCGCCTCGGGCACCGAGGTCGGCGTCGCCGTCGCGGCGCGCGACATCCTGCAAGCCAAGGGCAAGCCGACACGCACGATGAAGACCAAGGCGTCTTTCACCGCGCGATCCGCGCCGGGGCGCCGCACATACTGTAAATCGGGCTGGATGGTCACCGGTCCGATCCGGTCGGAATAGGTCAACTCGATCGCGCTCTCGGCGTGCTCAAGGGACTGTCCCGCATCCCAGGCGTTGTCGCGGTGTTTGCGGGACAGGAACGCCTGATTAACACCAAGCGAGAACGCGCTGGCGGGCCGCCCTGCGAAAACGCGCTCAATCAGCACGCCCGCCTGCCACCCGCCCTTGAAGGCGGTGGTGTCGCCGTCGGAGACACCGAGGCGCGCAAACGCCGTGGTCTTGCGGACCGAGTCGTCGTCGCCTTTGAGCGTGCGCTCGAGAAGGAGGTAGGTCCCTCTGGCCGTGGCCTGGGCTGGATCGCCCGACGGCCCCAAGGCCCTTAGATCGTCCTGCTTATCGCTATAGCGCCAGGTTCCGACAGCCACCTTGCCTCGTCCCTCCCAGCCGGCCTCGGCGATCGCCAGGACCCCGTTCTTGAAGGACGTGCTGACGCCGCCGGGATCGCCCAGCACCCCCGCATTGGCGTTCAGGACGGCGGCTTGTGCGTAGAGGTGCTCACTAGGCGTCCAACGGAAACGCACGGCTAGGGCGGTGGACGGAAAGATCGACGGCCCGTTTGGCCCCGTGGCGGCCAGTTCGGAGCCGATGCCGAAGGCGGGAGCCAAGAGCAGGCCCGCGCTTTCGTTGGCGTAGAACTCGCTGTTGAGGTCGTAGAGGCCGGCGCGGACCGAGCCCTGGTCGCCAAAGCCCTGCTCGACCCAGGCCTCGAAAAGGCGCAGGCGGTGACGCGAGACCTCGATATTGTCCACGCCCTGCAAGCTGCCGACATCGTCGTTCGGCGTTGCGCCGCTATTGTTCAGCAGCTGAAAATGGGCGGTCGCCCCCTTCCACCCTACGGCCTCGTCCAGATCGACACCCGCAAAGACCTGCAGATTGTCCAGAACGCGACCGCGCTTGGCGAGCCCGCCGCTCAGCGTCGCTGCGACATCGGCCTTGTAGGCGAGACTCAGCTGAATCGCCGGATCACCCTCGGCGGCGGCCGCGCTGGTCGCCAGGACGGCGCCGGCGAAAGCCGCGCAAGCCACCAGTCCTCGAAAGCCATGTTTCGTCTTAGCCTGACGCATTTTACGCCCCCTGGCGATTGATCGAACCCGGCCGACTCTGCGGGCGAGACGGCGCCGTTCGGTAAATCTGGGCTGTGGCGCGTCGTCGCAGGGTTAATGCTGCGATAGGCAAGAAAATGCAGAATCGGCCCCAAGCTGGGACCTGATCGAACATTCAAAATGGCTTTGGGAAGTCCTTGGTGGAGCCGAGGGGAATCGAACCCCTGACCTCCTCATTGCGAACGAGGCGCTCTACCATCTGAGCTACGGCCCCAAGGAGCGGCGGAGATACGGCCCCAAAGCGCGCTCGTCAAGCGGCTCCTTGCTTGCCAGCGCGCGCTTGGCGCGGCAAGAAGCGGAAAGTCCGGACGGGAAACCCATGACCGCCATCATTCAATTCGTTTTCTTCATCCTCGGCGGCCTGCTCAGCCTTCTGTGGTGGGCGATCGTCATCTCGGCGATCCTGAGCTGGCTTGTGGCGTTCGACGTCATCAACCGCCGCAATACCGCCGTGTATCAGGTGCTGGATTTCCTCGACCGGGTGACCGGTCCCGTCCTGCGCCCCTTCCAACGCTTGATCCCGTCGCTGGGCGGCGTCGACATCAGCCCGATCATTGTCCTGCTGATCATTTCGGGCGTGCAGAACTATCTGTTGCCGGCGCTACGAGGCACGCTGATCGCCCTCCTCGGCTGACGTCGTGGCGGTCACGCTCGTTGTGCGCCTGACCCCACGGGGCGGGCGAGACGCCGTCGAGGGCTGAGCGTGCGATGCTGACGGCCGTCCCTATCTGAAAGTGCGGGTGGCCAGCCCGCCGGTCGAGGGCGCGGCGAACGCCGCCTTGATCGGCTTTTTGGCTAAGACCTTGAAGGTTCCCCGCTCGGGCATCCGGCTGGCGTCGGGCGACACCTCGCGGCTGAAACGGCTCGAACTGGACGGCTTGGATTCCACAGATCTGGCGCGCGTTTTCGGAGCGCCGCCCTAGACAGTCCTTCGCTAGGGCTTCCACTGCATCTGGTGGATAGCGCTCTCTTTGGGATTTTATTCCATTTTTCTGCCTATGATGGCGTATCAGCGCAAAAATCATCCTGTGAGCATCAATGGCCGCAAGCCATTGACGAAACGTTGATCTTTCATTTCCTCTTAGCCCCGCGCGACTAGGGTGGTCGGGCGAGGGATTGCGATACGATCGCCCGGGGGACAGAGCGCCGATGAGCGCTTCAACGAAGGATACCGACGTGGCACGCGCCGTCGCCTCGCGACGCGCCAACACATACCTGCGCCTTGGCGCCACCCTGGCGATCAGCGTGGCCCTGGACCTCTTCGTCGGCATGCGCTGGATCTGGATTTGGGCAGCGCTCTATACGGCGATCCAGCTGCTGGAAACCTGGCTGGCGATCCGAGTCATCAAGCAGGAACGGAGCGATAACGGCCGCTGGTCACGCCTGTCGGTTATGGTCCTACCCTTCCTCACCTCCGCCGCCTTCGGATCCTTGGCGATTCCGATGTTCGCGTCCGAAGCGCGCTTCGCGCCCACCCTGGGCGGCATGCTGCTGGCCGGGGCGTTGATGAACGTGGTCATCGTCAACGGCAGCCTGCGCTCGGCGACCATCGCCGCAGCGGCGCCGCATATCATCTACCTCCTGATCATCCCGTTCGTCGCCCGGCAGGCCAACCCGGACGCGCCCCTCGCCAACGCCTTGTGGTTCGGGGCGCTTCTGCTGATCGCAGCGGTGGCGGTCGCCTCGCGCACGCTCCGCGCCGCGCTGAAGGCCGAGGCGGACGCCAAGGTCGAGGCGGAGCGCCGCCGCCACGAGGCCGAAGAAGCGGTCGCGGCCAAGTCAGCCTTCGTGGCGATGATCAGTCATGAGCTGCGCACGCCGATCAGCGCCATCCTCGCAGGCGCCGCTCGCCTTCACAGCGAGGTCCCCGAGGCCAGTTCCAAGGTCCACGCTCAGTTGATCGCCGACGCTGGCGGGCTGATGCGGACGCTTCTTAACGACCTTCTGGACTTCTCGCGTCTCGAAGCGGGCCGAATGTCGGTGGAGAAGGCTCCGTTCAACCTCCGCCAGAGCCTGTCGGATACGCTTCGCCTTTGGAGGCCTGAACTCGCCCGCGAAGGCCTAAAACTTCGCGTGATCGGAGCCTCGACGATCCCCCAGTGGGTGATCGGCGACGCCATGCGCTTGAAGCAGGTGCTGAACAACCTGCTGTCCAACGCGGCCAAGTTCACCGCGCGCGGCGGGGTGTCGGTCACCTTGGCGACCGAGACTGTCGGCGACCAGGTTAGCCTGCTGATCGAGGTGGTCGACACGGGCCCGGGCATTCCCGAAGAAGCCCTTCCGCGCCTGTTCACGCCCTTCGACCAGTTGAACGCATCGGTGGTTCGCCAACACGGCGGGTCCGGTCTTGGCCTGGCCATCAGTCGAGAGCTGGCGCGCCTGATGGGCGGCGACCTGGTTGCAGCCAACGGACGGAGCCAGGGCGCTTGCTTTCGCCTGTCCGTATTGCTGGAGGCCACCGAGGCCCCTGATGTCCCGGCCGATGGGCCCTCGATCGGCGGCCTGCGCGTGCTGGTCGTTGACGACCACGTCGTGAACCGCCGCGCCATCGAACTGATCCTGCAGACCTTCGGCGTGGAAGCCACCCTCGCCGAGTCGGGTGAGGAAGCCCTCGAGCTTCTCCGCTCAGAGGTCTTCGACGCCATCCTGATGGACGTCTATATGCCGGGCATGGACGGCCGGGAGACGACCCGTGCGCTCCGCGCCGGTGCAGGACCCAATCGCGATGCGCCGGTCATCGCGGTGACCGCCTCGGCGACGATCAAGGACTGGGAGGCCTGCACGGCGGCCGGCATGAACGCCCACGTCGCCAAGCCCATCGATCCGATGGAACTGTTCTCGGCGCTCGCTCAGGTCATGGCGGCGCGTAGCGATGTCGGACCGATCGGATCCGAGGTCGTCGCGAGCAGCGCCTGAAGCCTAGCGCTCAGGGCCGCCTCGTCCTTGAAGTCACACTCCCAGACGATCTCGGCCCGCCAGCCGGCCTGCGTCAGCCCCGCCAGGGCGCGCTGATCCCGCGCCATGTTTCGGGCCACCTTGGCCAGCCAGTAGTCGCGGTTCGCCTTGGGCACGCGCGCGCCCCGGGCGCAGTCATGGCCGTGCCAGAAGCAGCCGTGCACGAAGAAGACAAGCCTGCGCCCAGGCATGACCACATCCGGCGAACCCGGCAGGTCCTTCCGGTGCAGACGATAACGGGCGCCGAGACCCGTGAGCAGCCGGCGAAGCCGGAGCTCAGGACCGGTGTCCTGGCTCCGCACACGCGCCATGACGGCCGAGCGTTTGGCCTTGTCGTAGACGTCGTTCACGGCGCCCGACCGCTGGTCTAGAGCCCGTCGAACAGGGCCGTCGACAGGTAGCGCTCGGCGAAGCTGGGGATGATCACCACGATCGTCTTGCCCTTGTAGGCGTCGCGCAGGGCCAGATCGAACGCCGCTGTCAGGGCTGCGCCCGAGCTGATGCCCACCGGAAGCCCTTCAGTGGCCGCCGCGCGGCGGGCCATGGCGAAGGCGTCGTCATTGCTGACCTGGACGATGTCGTCGATCACGCCGCGATCCAGGACGCCGGGCACGAAACCCGCGCCGATCCCCTGGATCTTGTGCGGGCCCGGCGCGCCGCCCGACAGCACTGGCGAGGCCTCGGGCTCGACCGCGACCATCTTCAGCGAGGGCTTGCGCGCCTTCAGCGCCTGGCCAACGCCGGTGATCGTGCCGCCGGTGCCGACGCCCGAGACCACCGCATCGACCGCCCCGGCGGTGTCGTTCCAGATCTCCTCGGCGGTCGAGACCCTATGGATCAGCGGATTGGCGCTGTTCTCGAACTGCTGCGGCATCACCGCGCCGGGGCTCGCCTCGATCAGCTCCTGAGCGCGGGAGACAGCGCCGCGCATGCCCTTCTCGGCCGGGGTCAGTTCCAGCTTGGCGCCCAGCAGCAGCAGCATCTTGCGGCGCTCGATCGACATGCTTTCAGGCATGACTAGGGTGAGCTTGTAGCCCTTGGCGGCCGCCACGAAGGCCAGGGCGATGCCGGTGTTGCCCGAGGTCGGCTCAATGATCGTCGCGCCCGGCTTCAAGACGCCCTGGGCCTCCAGCGACTCGATCATCGAGACGCCGATCCGGTCCTTCACCGAGGCGATCGGATTGAAGAACTCCAGCTTGGCCAGGACCTCGGCCTTGGGATTGAGTTCAGCCGACAGACGCGGCAAGCGCACCAAGGGCGTGTCACCGATCGTGTCGATGATCGAGTCATAGATCTTGCCACGGCCAGCGCGCTTGAAGCGGGCGGCGTCATAGAGGGAGGAAGCGTCGTCCATCGGAACACCCTGGGGCCTGTTGCGGAAAGGGCGGCACCCTAGACCCGCCCCTGGCCGCTGTCAGGGGGTCATTCGGCGGCGAGGCTTGCAGTTTTGCTATCAACAAGCGGGGCCAACAGGGTTTCCGCCAGCCAGCGCACGACGGGGACGGCGACGCCGTCGCCCATGACCTGCAGGCCTGCGGTCTGAGACTTGGGCAGCTGATAGCTGTCAGGCAGCCCCATCAGCCGCGCGGCCTCCCGAGGTGAGATCAGGCGCGAGCGAACCTCCCCGTTGTCGATCACCAGCAAGGTCTGGCGCGAGGAGCCGCCGCGCGGCGTGCGCAGGCATCCGGCCAGACCATCGAACCTGACCTCGGCCCGTTGCTCGCCGCCCCGCATGCGCCGAAAGACCGCGCCCACGGCCCGCTCGCGCCCGGCCCGGCGCGCCTCGACGGCGGCGCGATGCGATGGCGCCATCAGCGCCAGAAGGGCTGCGGTGCGCTCCGGCGGGTTCCAGGTAACCCCGTCGTCGGGTTCCAGCATCGAAGCGAGGTCGGTGTTGCGCGCGGGCGGCGACGGCGCGCCCCACCAGATCCAGGACGCCTTAAGCTCGGCGGGCAACCGAGCGGCCGCCTCTCGAACCGCCCGCGTCTGGAAGACGCTGGACCCGACAAGGTCGCCAGGCGCGTTCCGCGTGGCGACCACAAACACACGAGGCCGGGACTGAGGCACGAACGCTCCGGCGTCGATCTCCAGCGCGCCGAACCGATAGCCTTCCTCATGCAGCGCGCGGCAGAGCGCGGTGAAGTCAGCGCCGCCGTGCGAGGTCAGAAGGCCGACCACGTTCTCGATCACGATGACGGACGGCGCCCGCCCCTGCGCCGAAAGCGCCCGCATCAGGCTCCAGAAGCCGAAGAAGGCCGAGGAGCGCCCGCCCGCTAGACCCGCCCGCCCGCCCGCCAGGCTGAAGTCCTGGCAAGGGCTGGACGCCCAGGCCAGATCGGCGTTGGGCAGGCGCTCGGCGCTGAGCGCGAAGACGTCGCCTTCCTGGAAATGCTCGGCCGCGTCCGCGAAATTGGCGCGATAGGTCGCCGCCTTGACCGGATCGAAGTCGTTGGCGAAGGCGCACGACCAAGCGTCGCCCAGGCCGAGGCGGGCCATGCCCCCGCCGGCGAAGAACTCCAGAAAGCGCCGTTGACCGTTCCGATTCATCGCCGCCGAGTCTAGAGCGTGACGCCGAAAGTGGGAACCGGTTTCGGCACGAGTCACGCTCTAAGTGTTTGATTTAGAGCCTCGTTATCGCGTCAAAACGATTCCGTTTTGACGCGATAACGAGGCTCTAGCCTCAAGCGACCTTTCGGGGATAGCCAGAGACATGCGCCACGCTCTCTTGATCGCCGCCGCCCTGCTGCTCGCCGCCTGCGAGGCGCCGATGGGGTCCTCCGAGGAGGCGCCGCCGCCGGCCGACGCGCCGGTGACGTTCGGCCCTGACTATTCCGGCGATTTCGACGCGCTCGGGACCGAGCCGTTCTGGGCCGTGAAGGTTCGGGCCGAGAGCGTCACCCTGACACGTCCGGACCAGCCGGAGGTCACCACCGCCAACCCAGGCGTCCGCGCCGACGGCGAACAGGGGGTCTGGGACGGCACGGCGGGCGAGCAGCGTCTGGTCTTGCGCCTGACGCCCGGTGAATGCTCAGACGGCATGTCGGATCGCCGCTACGGCTACGTCGCCGAGGTCTGGATCGACGGCGAGACCCTTCGAGGCTGTGCGGCCAAGACCGACGCGCTCGCCGCTCAGCCGAGACCCTAGTCGCCCTTCGGCCCCAGATAGTCCGGGCCATAGACCGCTGCGCGAAGGTCGCGGTGCAAGGTCCCGTCGAACGGCACGGTCTGCACAAAGAACACCGCCGTCAGTTGGTTGGCCGGATCGACCCAGAAGACCGTGCTGGCCATGCCGTCCCAGAAGTATTCGCCAACGGCTCCTCGATTTTCGTCCAGCGTCTGGGGCTGGCGCTTGCGGACGGCGACGTCGAAGCCGAAGCCGACAGCGCCCTTGCTGGGCAGCCAGCTCCGCGCCGTCACTCGGGGATCGAGATGGTCGGAAGCCATCAAGCGCACGGTCGAGGGCTTGAGAATCCGCACGCCGTCCAGAGCGCCCTCGCCCAGCAACATGCGCGAAAAGCGGGCGTAGTCGTCGATTGAGGCCACCAGCCCCGCCCCACCCATGGCCAGGCGACGGCTGGGATCGAAGTTCATGCGCCGGGTGACGGCATCGTCCTGGCGCGCCAGCTTGCCGTCCGCGCCCTTCTGATAGGTGGCGGCCAATCCGGCGAAGGCGGCCTCGGGCTGGGTCCAGGCGGTCGTCTTCATGCCGAGCGGCTGAAGGATGTTGGCCTTGACGTAGATCTCGAACGGCTGGCCGGACAGCCTTTCCACCAACAGCGCCTGCACGTCGACGGCGGCGCTGTAGTTCCATTGCTCGCCGGGATCGTGCAGCAGGGGCGCGGTCGCCAGACGGCGGCCAAACTCGGCAAGGTCGTTGTTCAGATTCAGCGGATCCGCTGCACGGAACGCCGCATCGGCGGGGCCCTCGCCCCAGCCATATGAGAACCCGGCCGTGTGACGCAGCACATCGCGGATCAGGATCGGCCGGGCCGCCGGCCGCACGCCGCCCTGACCGTCCGACACCTTCATGTCGGCGAACTCCGGGAGATAGCGCGACAGCGGATCGTCCAGCCCGAACTTGCCCTGCTCCCAAAGCTGCATCAGGGCCACGCCCGTCACCGGCTTGGTCATCGAGAAGATCTGAACCAGGGTGTCGCGGCCCATGGGCTTGCCCGCCTCGCGGTCGGCCATGCCGGCGACGCCGAAATAGCGCTCCTGGCCGCCTTGCCAGACCAGCGCCGAGACCCCGACGGCGCGACCGCTGTCGACCATGGCCTTCAGCGCCGCATTGATCCTGGCCTTGTCGAGCTTGACGCTCGCCGACGCCTCGGCGGCTCGGGCGGGCGCGGCGATGGTGGGCGCAGCTTCAGCGCACAGCAGCGACACCGCAACAGCGGCGAGAACAAACTTCCTGGACACGCGGCCCTCCCACGAGGCTCTTATGACAACGTTGGACTGTCGCCGAGCGCGCGGCGCTTTTCCAGCGCGATGTGGTCTTAAGCCTACTTCGACAGGCCCAGGCGCTGGCCCGCATAGCGTTCGCGCAGCGGCGCCCACCAGGCTTCGTTGTCGAGGTACCACTGGATGGTCTTGCGCAGGCCCGTATCGAACGTCTCCTGCGCCTTCCAGCCGAGTTCGGTCTCCAGCTTTGTGGCGTCGATGGCGTAGCGGGCGTCGTGGCCCGGCCGATCGGCGACGAAGGTGATCAGATCGCGGCGGCTCTGGCCCGCGATCGGACGCAGCTCATCGAGGATGTCGCAGATCGCCTCGACGACCTGCAGGTTGGTCCGCTCATTGCGGCCGCCGACATTGTAGCTTTCGCCCGGAACGCCCTGGGTCGCGATCAGGTGAAGCGCGCGGGCGTGGTCCTCCACGTGCAGCCAGTCGCGGACATTGTCGCCCTTGCCATAGACAGGCAGCGGCTTGCCCTCGAGCGCGTTCAGCGTGACGAGCGGGATCAGCTTCTCGGGGAAGTGGTAGGGCCCGTAGTTGTTCGAACAGTTGGAGACCACGACTGGCAGGCCATATGTGTGATGCCAGGCCCGCGCCAAGTGGTCGGACGAGGCCTTCGACGCCGAATAGGGCGAGCGGGGATCGTAAGGCGTCGTCTCGCTGAACAGACCTTCCGCGCCCAGGCTGCCGAACACCTCGTCAGTCGAGATGTGGTGGAAGCGGAAGCGGTCCTTCGCCTCGCCTTCCAAACCTCGCCAGTGCTCCAGGGCCGCCTGCAACATGACGTATGCGCCGACGATGTTGGTCTGGATGAAGTCGCCCGGGCCGGTGATCGAGCGATCGACATGGCTCTCGGCGGCCAGATGCATCACGACGTCGGGCCGGAACGCCTTGATCGTCGCCGAAACCATCGCCGCGTCGGCGACGTCGCCCCGCACGAACTGGTAGTCGGCCTTGCCCTCTAGCATGGCCAGACTGGCCTGCGAGGCGGCGTAGGTCAGCTTGTCGTAGTTGAGGATCGCGACATTGTTCTGGCCAGCCAGATGACGGCACACGGCAGAGCCGATGAAGCCCGACCCGCCGGTCACCATCACGCGAAGATTTTGCTGCGACATGCGCTGGACGGCTCTTGCCCTTAGAAGAGCAAGCCCCGTATCCAGTTTTTAGTGTACGCGCAACTCCAGCCGCCTAGTCGGTGAACACCACCGTCTTGCGGCCGTTGAGAAGCACCCGGTCTTCCAGGCGATAGCGCAGGGCCCGGGCCAGCACGCGGCGCTCGATGTCCCGGCCCTTGCGCACGAGGTCCTCGGGCGTGTCGCGATGGCTGATGCGCTCGACGTCCTGCTCGATGATCGGACCTTCATCGAGGTCGCCGGTCACATAGTGCGCCGAGGCGCCGATCAGCTTCACACCCCGCGCATGGGCCTGGTGGTAGGGCTTGGCGCCCTTGAAGCCCGGCAGGAACGAGTGGTGGATGTTGATGCAGCGGCCCTGCAGCTTGGCCGACAGGCCGTCGGACAGCACCTGCATGTAGCGGGCGAGGACGACGATGTCGGTGTTGGTCTCCTGGATCAGCTTCCAGAGCTCGGCTTCCTGCTCGAACTTGGTCTCCTTGGTCACCGGCAGGTGGTGGAAATCCAGGCCCGACAGATCAACGTGGGCGTAGGTTTCGGCCGGGTGGTTGGAGACCACGCCGGTGATGTCCATCGGCAGCTCGCCGATGCGCCAGCGATAGACGAGGTCGGCCAGGCAATGGTCGAACTTGCTGGCCAGCAGCAGCACCCTGTAGCGGTCGGCGCGATTGCGCAGCGTCCACTTCATCTTGAAGCCGTCAGCGAGCGCGCCGAAGTCGCCGCGAAGCGCCTCGCGGTCCGCGCCGTCGGCGTCGAAGACCACGCGCATGAAGAACTGACCGGTCTCCTGGTCGTCGAACTGCTGCGCGTCGAGAATGTTGCATCCGCGCTCGAACAGGAAGGCGGAGACCTTGGCGACGATGCCGCGCTGGTCGGGGCAGGAGAGGGTCAGGATCATGGTCCGCTCCCTCTAGAGAAGCCGGCGCGCAAAGAAAAGCGCTTCATCCTGGCGGGCGAGCACGAAATCACCCAGCCGGCGGCGGCCTGGTCGATCCAAGGGCATGTCCTTGCGACGCCCGGCCCTGAGGGACGCCGGGGTGGTCGATCCCGTGCAAATGGGTCTAGGCTCCCGCCATGGTCGCCTCCTCCGAAGCCCTGTCCGCCCGCGCTATCGACATCCTGGCCAAGCTGGTGGCGTTCGACACCACGTCGCGCCGCTCCAACCTCGCGCTGATCGAATGGGTCGAGCAGTATCTGGCCGAGCTGAACGTCCCGACCCGGCGCGTGCCGAACGCGGAGGGGACGAAATCAAACCTGATGGCGATGATCGGCCCGGCGGTCGAGGGCGGGGTCGTGCTCTCGGGCCATACCGACGTGGTCCCGGTCGACGGCCAACCCTGGTCCACCGATCCCTGGGTGCTCACCGAGCGCGACGGCCGGCTGTATGGGCGTGGAACCTGCGACATGAAGGGGTTTCTGGCCCTGGCGCTGGCCGCCGCGCCGGATCTGGCCAAAGCCGACCTGCGCAAGCCCGTGTACCTGGCGTTCTCCTATGACGAGGAGGTCGGCTGCCTTGGCGCCCCCGACATGATCGACGTGATCGCCCGCGAGGTTCCCCGCCCCGCCCTGGTGGTGGTGGGCGAGCCGACCGACATGGTCGCGGTGCGCGCTCACAAGGGCATCGCCAGCTTCAAGGTCACCGTCACCGGCCGCGAGGCCCACTCCAGCCTGACCCATCTGGGGGTCTCGGCGAACATGATGGCGATCAAGCTAATGGCCATGCTGGTCAGTCTCTCAGAAAGGCTCGAGCGCGAGGCCGATCCCAACTCGCCGTTCACGCCCAAGGGCGCGACCCTCACGATTGGTCAAGTGAACGGCGGTACGGCGGTCAATATCCTGGCGCGCGAATGCGTGTTCATCTTTGACCTGCGCACGCCCGCCGGCATGGATCCTGTCGCGCTCCTGTCAGACTTCTTCGCCATGGCGTCGGTCCTGGACGCCGAGATCAAGGCCAAGGCCCCCGAGGGCGGGGTAAAGGTCGAGCGGCGCTCACTGACTCCGGCCTTCGCGCCCGAAGAGGACGGCGTCGCCGAGGCCTTCGCCCGCAAACTGGCCGGCGATAACGGTCCCGCGCGCGTCGTGCCCTACGCGGCCGAAGCCGGACAGTTCCAGGGCGCAGGCTTCTCGACGGTCATTTGTGGTCCCGGCTCGATCGACCAGGCCCACCAGCCCAATGAGTATGTCGAGATCAGCCAAATGGAGCGCGGCGCGGCCTTCATGCGTCGGTTGATCGAGGACCTGACCACCTAACGCCGTTTCCCCGGCGAAGGTAGGGGCCCAGATGGAAGAGCGCTGGGGTGAAAGCAATGAGCTCAGCGTCAATCCCGTCAGCCCAAGCGCTTCGAGATCTGGATCCCGGCATTCGCCGGGAAGATCGGGGGTAAGGTTACGCGCCTCGCCACTTCCGGATCACGAACCGGCGGCCGATGAAGGCCGCCGGATCGAGCGACATCACCCGCAGAATCGCGCCCGGCGAGGCCTTGCGTTTGACCTGGATCGCCCGGCGATCGGCCATCACCTGGTCCAGATCCTCGCGCTTCAGCGCCGCCCGGATGCCCCGGATGGCCGGGGCCACATCGCCCCGCCGCCAGTGCAGCAGCAGAAGGCCGGCCGTGACCGCGACGTGCAGCGGCAGCGTCACCGGCAACAGCCAACCGGGCGTGTTCTTCAGGAAGGTCCAGACCCGGTTGCGAGAGCCGTGGAAGATCGAGAAATCCGACCGCACCCCGGTGCTGGCCGAGCCGACATGGGCGACCTTGGCCTTGGGCAAGAGCAGCGTGGGCTCGCCATAGAGCCGCAGGCGATACCCCAGATCGACGTCCTCGCAGTAGCAGAAATAGCGCTCGTCAAAGCCGCCGACCGACAGGAACAGGTCCCGGTCGATCAGCATCGCCGCGCCGCAGGCCGAGAAAACCTCCCCCTCGGGTAGTACCGCCGGGGCCTTGCGGCCATACCCGCCGCGAAACGGTATGCCTGCGCTGGTGACATTGTCGCCGGCGCCGTCCAGCAGGCCCGGGCGGTCGGCGGACAACTGCAGGGAGGCGAAGCTTTTCACGCTCGGATGGCGCGCGGCGCCGGCCATCAACTCTTCCAGCCAGTCGGGTTCGGCATAGGCGTCGGGATTGAGCAGCACCAGCCACCGGCCCTTGGCGCGTCGGGCGGCCAGGTTGTTGCCGGCGGCGAAGCCGAGGTTCGCGCCCGCCTCGATAAAATCGACCCACGGATGGGCCTTGGCGGCGGCCTGGGGCGCGCCGTCGGTCGAGGCGTTGTCGATCAGGATCGTCTCGAAGTCGCGAAAGGTCTGGGCCGCGAGCCTGGCCAGGCACGGCTCCAGCGTCGGCCCGCTCTGGTAGGAGACGATGACGACGGTTACCGCCGGGCCGGTCTTGTGTTCGGTCGTTTCAGACGGCATCGGTGGTCAACAAGTTCCAGAACAAAGTATCGCGTCATGAAGATCACGCCGTTGGCGATCCCCGAAGTGCTGCTTATCACGCCCGCGCGCCATGGCGATGAGCGCGGCTGGTTTTCCGAGACGTTCCGGCAATCGGCGCTGGAGGAGGCCGGGTTCAACGCGGCGTTCGTCCAGGACAACCATGTGCGCTCGACGACGCGCGGCATCCAGCGCGGCCTGCACTACCAGAAGCCGCCGCACGCCCAGGACAAGCTGCTGCGCTGCGTGGTGGGGTCGATCTTCGACGTCGCGGTCGACATCCGCAAAGGCTCGCCGACTTATGGCCACTGGGTCGGGGCCGAGCTCTCGGCGGAGAACCGCCAGCAACTGCTGGCGCCCAAGGGCTTCGCCCATGGTTACGTGACCCTGACCGACGCCTGCGAGGTGCTCTACAAGGTCACCGACTACTACGCGCCCCAGGCCGAGGGCGGCGTGCGCTGGAGCGATCCGGCCATCGGGATCGACTGGCCGATCCCGGTGCCCCGCTGCTCGGCGAGATCGATTCGCCGTTCGAATATTGAAATCCTCCCCCTAGCGGGGGAGGTGTCCGCAAAGCGGACGGTGGGGGAAGTTCTGGAGGGCCTACCACTTCCCTCTCCGTCGCCTTTCGGCGACACCTCTCCCCTAGGGAGAGGATTTGAGATGACCGCCTTCACCGACGTCTTCTGGACCGCTCACGACGGCCTGCGACTGCATGCGCGCGACTATGCGCCCGTCGGGGAGGCGCGCGGGCTGCCGGTGATCTGTATTCACGGCCTGACGCGCAACGCCCGCGACTTCGAGGATCTGGCCCCCAGGATCGCCGCCACGGGCCGTCGCGTGCTGGCGATGGACGTTCGGGGTCGGGGCCTGTCGGCGCGCGACCCGCAGCCGCTGAACTATCACCCGGGAACCTATGCGACCGATGTCGTCGCTCTTCTGGAAGCGGCCGGGATCGAACGGGCGGTGTTTGTCGGCACCAGCATGGGCGGGCTGATCACCATGGTGCTGACCTCGCTAAAGCCCGAAGCCATCGCCGCGGCGGTGCTCAACGACGTCGGCCCCGAGTTGTCGCCCGTCGGTCTGGCGCGTATCGCCGGATACACGGGTCTGGCCAGCCACTTTGCGACCTGGGACGCGGCCGTCGCCTACGCCAAGGCGATCAATGAGGCGGCCTTCCCGGCCTATGGCGCGCAGGATTGGGACGTCTTCGCCCGCCGCCTGTTCGACCAGGAGGGCGACGGCTTCGTGCTGGCCTATGACCCGGATATCTCCGCCCCAATCAAGGCCGCCGCGCAGGCCGCGGCCAAGACCCAGGCCGAAGGCGGTCAAGCTCTCGCGCCGCCCGACATGTATCCGCTGTTCCGGGCCCTGGCGAAGGACCGGCCCCTGTTGCTGGTGCGCGGCGAAATCTCGGACCTGATCGATGTCGAGATCGCCGCGCGCATGCGCGCCGCCGCGCCTGACATGGCCTATGTCGAAGTCCCCGGCGTCGGGCACGCGCCCATGCTGAGCGAGCCAGAGGCCTGGTCGGCGATAGAAAAGCTGCTGCACGCGATCCCCTAAGGGACGTGAACGGAAAGCCTCGCCGTGCTAGAGGCCCCGCCACGGCGCTTTTTCGCCGCGACAGAAGTGGACGACATGACCCTCGACCTCGCCGCCATCCAGGCCGCCGCCGGCCGTCTCCAAGGGCAGATCGAGCGCACGCCGTGCCGCCACTCCAAGACCCTCTCGAAGATCACCGGCGCCGAGGTGTGGGTGAAGTTCGAGAACCTGCAGTTCACCGCCGCCTACAAGGAACGCGGCGCGCTCAACAAGCTGATGCTGCTGTCGGAGACCGAGAAGCAGCGCGGGGTCATCGCCGCCAGCGCCGGCAACCACGCCCAGGGCCTAGCCTATCACGGCGCGCGGCTCGGCGTGCCGGTCACCATCGTCATGCCCAAGACCACGCCCTTCGTGAAGGTGCAGCACACCCGCGACTTCGGCGCGACCGTGGTCATCGAGGGCGAGACCTATGACGACGCCAACGCCCACGCGCGCAAGCTGCGCGACGAGCAGGGCCTGACCTTCGTCCACCCGTTCGACGACTACGACATCATGGCCGGCCAGGGCACGATCGCCCTCGAGATGCTGGAAGACGCGCCCGACCTCGAGGTCCTTCCGGTGCCGATCGGCGGCGGTGGCCTGATCAGCGGCGTGGCGACAGCCGCCAAAGCCTTGAAGCCCGATATCCGCATCATCGGCTGCGAACCGGCCATGTACCCATCCTTCACCGCCCGCATGCGCGGCGTCGCGGCCCACTGCGGCGGCCAGACCATCGCCGAAGGCGTGGCGGTCAAGCAGGTTGGCGACTTGACCTATGGCGTCGTGCGTCCGCTGATCGACGATGTGCTGCTGCTGGAAGAGCCGCATCTGGAGCAGGCCGTCTCGCTGTACTGCAACGTCGAGAAGCTGATCCTGTGCGGCGGCAATATCGACACCCGCCTCTTGGCGTCGGTGCTGACCCGCGAGCTGGTGCGCGCCCAGCGCCTGGTGTCCTTGCGGATCATCGGCGACGACCGACCGGGCCTGCTGTCGACCGTCGCCTCGGTGATCGGGACCATGGGCGCCAATATCATCGAGGTGAACCACAACCGCCTGGCCCTGGACGTGCCGGCCAAGGGCGCGGAGTTCGACATCACCATCGAGACCCGCGACGCCCAGCACACCCAAGAGGTCATGGAGGCCCTGCGCGAGAGCGGCTACCCACCCCGCGCGGTCTGAGGCTTAACGCCTCGTCCGGCCCTTTGGGCCACCTCCCCCGCTTCGCGGGGGAGGAGGACGATCATCCTCCCTCGTGCAACGGGGAAGGTGGATCGCTGCGAATACGCAGCGAGACGGAGGGGGCGCTCCACCCTTATTCCTTCGGCTTGCCCGGCCCGATCCGATTCACGTCGAGCAGTTCGATCCGGAATATCATCACGCTATTGCCGGGGATCGGACCCTTGTCCTGCGCGCCATAGCCCAGGGCCGGCGGCACATAGAGGATCCACTCGTCGCCCGCCTTCATGCGCTGCAAGGCGATGACCCAGGCCGGCACCAGACCGTCCAGCGGAAACACGGCCGGAACGCCGCGCTCGTAGCTGGAATCGAACACCGTGCCGTCGATCAGCTTGCCCTCGTAGTGAACCTTGACCTCGTCGGCCTTGTTCGGGTGCATGCCGCCGTTCGGCCCTTCGCGCACGACCTTGTACTGCAAGCCCTGCGGCAGGGTGACGACGCCCGGCTCCTTGGCGTTCTTGGCCATGAAGGCGTCGGCGACGGCGAGATTCTCCTGAGCCTTCTTGCTGGGCCCGCAGGCGGAG
The DNA here is from genome assembly GCA_002280275.1 of Caulobacter vibrioides. Classification (GTDB taxonomy): domain Bacteria; phylum Pseudomonadota; class Alphaproteobacteria; order Caulobacterales; family Caulobacteraceae; genus Caulobacter; species Caulobacter vibrioides_A. The sequence goes on from NCDQ01000026.1 coordinate 20,250, forward strand.
AGCGTCAAACCAGCGGCAGCGAAAACGGCGAGCAGGGCGCGGCGATGCATGGGAACCTCGATCCAAACAGGCCGTCCAGCTAGCACGCTCTGCTCGAAATTCCACGCCTCGACGTCCCTAAGGGCTCGCGCGGCGCTGATTTCACGGAACAGTGGTGGCGCTCCTGCGACTTGGCGCCTAGAAACAGCGACCCATGTCCGCAGACGAGATCTCCATGAAACCCGTTCGCAAAGCTGTTCTGCCCGTCGCCGGTCTCGGCACCCGTGTCCTGCCAGGC
>NCDQ01000364.1 GCA_002280275.1 Caulobacter vibrioides
GCCCTGCTCGAGACGACCCTGAGGTCGTGCCTGGCGCAGACCAACGCCCTGGGCCTGGCGATCGAGATCGTGGTGGTCGACAACCATCCCAGCGGCAATGGCCGCGAGATCGTCGAGCGCCTGGCCGCCACCACCGCCTGGCCTGTGCGCTATGTCGTCGATCTGACCCGCAACATGTCCGTGCTGCGCAATCGCGGCTTTGCTGAGTCTCGAGGCGGCCTTGTCGCCTTCATCGACGATGACGAGGTCGCGGCGGTCGACTGGTTGGACCAGCTGGTGGCCGCCTTGCGCTCCGCCGCCGCCGATATCGCAGTGGGGCCGCGCCTGGCCGTCTTTGCCGACGAACCACCGCCCTATGACCCCAAAGGCGAGCAGTTCGCCCGTGATCTTCACCTGCCCGACGGCGCCTTGATCGACCTGACCGCCCCCTCGGGCAAGCCGCGCTATGGCCTGGGAACCGGCAACTCGCTGTTTGACGTCGCCCGCTGCTTTCCCGCCGGCGAGTCTGCAATGCGCGAGGAATTCGGCGACGCCGGCGGCGAGGACGCCGAGCTGTTCGTTCGCCTGCATCGCCAGGGCCGTCGCATCGTCTGGGCCGCTAGGGCCTTCGTCACAGAGACCGTCGCGCCGCACCGCACGGACATCGCCTATCGCCTGCTGCGCGTTCGGCGCGAGACTCAGCACTACGTCTCCATCTATCTCGACGCCGCTCGCTATCCGCGCTTGGTCTGGGCGATCCTGATGGGCAAGGGCCTGCTGCAACTGGCGGCCGGCGCCGCCCTGGCCGCCATGACGGCCGAGTTCGGCTCGCGGCGACGCCTGGCCGGACGGCTGCTGATGGCGCACGGCCTGGGCAAGCTGCGCTGGCGGCGCGCCGTCGGCTACATCCCCGAACCGTCCTCAAAAGACACAGCGTCCGCCAGCTAAGCTTGGCCGAGGTCTTGCAACGAAGGCGCAAAATCCAGGGCGTCTGTTCCGTTTGAACTCACGTTTCCTCCCAGAAAGGGATCTTTTATGTTGCATCGCCGCGCCTCGACCGACCTCGCCACCGCCAACCTGGCCGACCAGATCAAGCTTTTCGCCGACGGTGCCAGTCTCGAGGATTTCACACGACTGAACGCCGAGGGACTGGTGGCGGGCTTCACCACGAATCCCACATTGATGCGCCGCGCGCAGATCACGGACTACGAGACCTTCGCCCGCGAACTGATCGCCCGCATTCCGCACGCGCCGATCTCGTTCGAGGTGTTTTCCGACGACTTCGACGACATGAAGCGTCAGGCCCGCAAGATCGCCCAGTGGGGTCCCAACGTCTATGTGAAGATCCCGATCACCAACACCAAGCGCGAGAGCAGCCTGCCGATGGTGCGCGAGCTGGCCAGCGAGGGCGTCAAGCTCAACGTCACCGCCATCCTGACGCTTGAACAGGTGGCCGGCACGGTCGACGCCCTGCACGATGACGTTCCGGCCGTGGTCTCGATCTTCGCCGGTCGCATCGCCGACACCGGCGTGGACCCGATGCCGATCATGCGCGCCGCCGTCGCCATGGCCGCCCGCAAGCCCAAGGCCGAGGTGCTGTGGGCCAGCGTCCGTGAAGTGCTCAACATCTATCAAGCCCGCGACTGCGGCTGCCACATCATCACCTCGACGCCGGACGTGCTGAAGAAGCTGTCCATGGCCGACAAGGACTTGGCCGACCTGTCGCAAGAGACCGTGGCCATGTTCTACGACGACGCCCGCGCCGCCGGCTTCCAGCTCTAGGCCGCCGTTATTGGCTCCGACTATGGACAAGGCCCTGGTTCTGGCCGCCGGCATGGGCAGTCGCATCCGGTCGGTCGCGGGCGACCTGCCCAAGCCGCTGATGCCGTTTGGCGACGCCACGATCCTGGCCCACAATCTGCGCTGGCTGGCGGCCAGCGGCGTGCGCCAGGTCTGGATCAACCTGCACTTCGCCGCCGGCGCCATCCGCGCGGCGATCGGCGACGGCTCGGCCTTCGGCTTGGCCGTGACCTATGTCTACGAGCCAGAACTTCTGGGCACTGCCGGCGCGCTGGCCAACATCGCCCCGGTCTTCGATCGGACCATGCTTGTGGTCTATGGCGACAACATCGTGCGTTGCGACCTGGACGCGCTGGCGGCGCATCATGACGCTAAGAACGCCGAAGCGACCATCGCCCTGTTCGACCAGCAGCGTCATCCGCACACCGGCGTCGCCGGCGGACGGGTCGAACTTCGCTCGGACGGCGCGGTCAGCGCCTTCGTCGAGGGCGCGGCCTCGCCTTCGACCCTGGTCAACGCCGGCGTCTACGCCGTCGAGCCCAGCCTGCTGGACCTGATCCCAGGCGGCTGCAGTGTCGATTTCGGCCGCGACGTCTTCCCGGCGATGCGGACCGCCGGCCGTTGCCTACAGGGCTTCGTGATCGACGACGACGGCTTCTGCCTGGGCCTCGACACGCCCGAAAGCCATGCCGCCGGCCAGCGCCTGTTGGCCGAAGGCCGGATCAAGCTGTGACGGCGCTTCGTCCCGCGGTGTTTCTGGATCGCGACGGCGTCTTGAACGCGGTCGTGTGGCGCGACGGCAAGGCCGCGTCTCCCCGGACAGTCGAGGAGTTGCGGATCGAGCCCGACGCGTTGGCCGCGCTGACCACCTTGAAGGCGGCCGGCTATCTCCTGCTGGTGGTGACCAACCAGCCCGACGTGAGCCGTGGCCTGATGTCCCACCTGGCCCTCGACACCCTCCACGATCGCCTGTTTCAGGCCCTGCCGGTCGATGACATCGCCGCCTGTCGCCATGACAACGCCGACGCCTGCAATTGCCGAAAACCCAAGCCGGGCTTGATCCTGGGCATGGCGGCCCGTCACGGCGTCGATCTTTACGGGGACCAGGATCGCGATATCCAATGCGGCCAAGCCGCCGGCTGTCGGACGATCCTGCTCGATCGCACCTACAATTCAGGGCGGGCGGCCGATGCCGACCACACCCTGGAAACACTCTCTCAAACGATTTCCGTCATTGTCGGCCCACCGACGCTGGCGACGGCGAAATAGGACCCTTGCATCATGTTTTCCGATCACTTCCTCCACGCCGCGGCGCGCGCCATGGCCGCCATCGACCGATCCGCGATCGAAGCCGTCGCCACCACGCTGGCCGAAGTCCGTGACGGCGGCGGACGCCTGTTCATCCTCGGTGTTGGCGGCAGCGCCGGACACGCCAGCCACGCCACCAACGACTTCCGCAAGATCTGCGGCTTCGAAGCCTATTGCCCGACCGACAACGTCTCGGAACTGACCGCCCGCATCAATGACGAGGGCTGGGAAGGCGTCTTCTCGACCTGGCTGGAAAGCAGCCGGCTGACAGCCAAGGACGGCCTGCTGATCTTCTCGGTCGGCGGCGGCAGCCTGGAGCCGCCGGTCAGCGCCAACCTGGTGCGCGCCATGCAGTACGCCAAGGAAAAGGGCGCGGCGGTCACCGGCATCGTCGGCCGCAACGGTGGCTACACCGCCCAGGTCGCAGACGCCTGCGTGGTGGTGCCCACCGTCGATCCGCAACTGATCACGCCGCTGGTCGAAGGCCTGGCGGCTGTCGTCTGGCACCTGCTGGTCTCGCACCCGGCTCTGGCCCAGAGCAGGGGGCACTGGGAGCAGATCGCCCCCGTGGCCGCCGCCGAATAGCGCGATGATCTCGACCCGCACCCCGCTGCGCGTGACCCTGGGCGGCGGCGGCACCGACCTGGAAAGCTATTACCGCCACGATGGCGGCTATGTCGACAACACGCCCAACAACGGCAAGTTCGCCGATGGCGTCTGCTTCTCTCAAAAGCTCCCTGCCGGTTGCTCCTCCACCCTGAACTTGGGCGACAACAACCCGGCAACATCATTCACCCTCGACAATTCCGCGCTCGCCAAGAAAGACTACAACACAATCTACGAATTCGGTGGGCGCCTTTCGGTCTTGTGGGAACCGGCCGATGGCTGGTCGATCACGCCGCAGATCACCGCACCCACTGCCAGCAGCATGGCGCCCAGG
>NCDQ01000365.1 GCA_002280275.1 Caulobacter vibrioides
GCCGCTCTCGCGGGCGGAGGTGGCGCGGCGGGACGACGTGACGGGCTGGCTGCGAATGGTGGCCGATCCGCTGGACGCCAAGCTGCTGTGGCTGGCGACGGCGGACTATGCGCGCGGCGAGCCTGCGCCGGGGTGGAAGCGGATGCGCGGGGTGCTGGGTCTGGGGCTGACGACGCCGCGCCTGCTGTGGCGCTATCGCAAGGCGCTGGCGGCGGTGACATGCAGCTTGCGCGGGGTGCCGATGGACGGGGTGATCGCCAAGCGCATGGCCTCGACCTATCAGCCGAGGCAGGCGGATTGAGGGAATGGCGGATTTCTGCGTGGGCAGCGTGTCAAGATGGGCAATTTCCGCCCATTGAAATATTCCGTTTCGTCTGCCCACCTGTTTGGGCCCATGTTCTGGATAGGTTGGGCGCATGCGTGCATCCGGCCTCGCCTTTCATGCATCCTCTCCCAAACTATCGGAGCGATCCGCAACGTGGTCAGGCTCAGCCGAGTGCCGCAGCGGATCGCTCCGGCCCCTTCGCGGGTGAGAGTGGCGCCGAAGGTGGTGACGCGAACCGTGCCGTACTGATCGCCCTTGAACGCGCCGCCGGCGATGAACGGCGGCTCGGCGGAGCGGCCAAGCGCCTGCATGCGCCGATTCACGACGGCGAAGGCCAGGTTCTCCAGCACGTCGCGTTCATCGACGGCCTTGGTCTCCAGCAGGCCGTCAGGCTTTCGGGTCCAGGTCATCTGCACGGACCATGGCGCGCCCGCCTCGACGATCATCTTGGCGGTCGGGCCGCGCTTGGCCACTGGACCCACGTCGGGATCCTTGCCGTTGGGACCCTTGCCGACCCAGTCGCCGAACTTGCCCTTGATCTTGGCTTCCATGGCGTCGACGTCGAAGTCGCCCACGGCGACCAGCACGGCGCGCTCGGGACGGTAATAGGCTTCGTAGAAGTCGCGGATCCGCTGGGCCGGGGCGGTCTTGAGAACCTCGGTCTTGCCGATCGGAATGCGCTTGGGCGTCAGCTGGCCTTCCATCTGGGCGGACAAGGTCTTGATGGCTACGCGATAGCCGGGCGTGTCGCGGGTGCGTTCCTCGGACAGCACGACGCCGCGCTCACGATCGACGGCTTCAGGGGCGATGGTCAGTTCGCCGGCGGCTTCGCGCAGCAGCATCAGAGAGGTGTCGACGGTGCCGTCGTCGGTCTTGGGCAGATCCAGCTGATAGATGGTCTCGTCAAAGCCGGTCGAGGCGTTGGTGTCGGCGCCGAACGCCAGGCCGTGGCGCTCAAGGATCTTGATCATCTCGCCTTCGGGCACGTTCTTGGAGCCGTTGAAGGCCATGTGCTCGAGGAAGTGGGCCAGGCCCTGCTGGTCGTCGGCCTCCATCAGCGACCCGGCGTCGAACCAGAGGCGCAGCGCGGCTTGGCCGGGCGGCGTGGCGTTCTTGCGCAGGGCGTAGCGCATGCCATTGGGCAGCACCCCGAAGCGCCAGGCTGGATCCGGCGCGACATCCGAGAGCTCTTGAGCCCACTGGCCCGGCTTCAGATCGGTGACCTTGGGGCCCGCCAGCGTTGGAAGATCCGGGGTCTTGGGCGCTGACGCTTCGCCCGCATCCCTTTTCAACAGCGGTATGGAGGGTTTGGGGAGCTGGGAGCAGGCGGCGACCGAGAGGCCGGCGGCGGCGACAACCGCCAGGCGCGAAGCGCTGATCATCGAGAATCCAAGGCAGGAGAGAACAAGGTGATCACCTTGGCCGTCCCGCATGGCGCACGCAAGGCGCGAGGTGGGCGGCTTAGCGCCCGCCCGTCCTTAAGCGGCGGCGACGTCGCCGGTCTGACGACGTAGACGCCAGAACCGGATCGTGCGCAGGGCCGACTCTCGCGGCAGGTTGGCGTAGAGCTCGCCATAAGCCTTGGCCCGCATCATGACGTCGTCGGTCTGCTCGAGGATCAGCAGCGCGAAGGTCAGAAACAGCGACCGGTCGAAGTCGGCCGCTTTGCAGATCACGGCCAAGGCGTCCATCTCGCGCCGTTCAACGATCTTGCGAGCCGTGTGGAAGTCCACCTGGGCCATGTCTGCCAGAGCGACCAGGAAAAGCGTCGTCTTCTTGCCGCGCAGCATATTGGCGAGGAGTTGCGGAGAGATCTGCGACTTGGCGCGGAGCATGCGGAATTCGCGCTCGGCCGCGGCGTGGTCTGGCGGCAAGGCGCCGTCTTGCTCGGCGACCCGCTTGCGGCCGGCCGCCAGGGCCGCCTCCAGCGTCGCGGGGTCCATGCCGGCGTTCTTTTCCATGATTCGATCCCGCAGCCGGGCCTCGACCATGAAGTACATCTCGTTCAGCAGGTCGATGGGCAGGCTATGTCGGTCGATCACGGCTTCGTGGAGGGCGGGATTGGCCGCCGCCCGATCAACAACGGTCTCATGCGCCTCGCGCGAGAGGACGGCGCCCTCGTTGCGGAGCAGAACACCCAGGGTCTGGTCGTCGCCACGCGCGACAATGGCGTCGGAGACCACGCTTGAGACGCTGCTGCGCTGGGAAATCGCCCGCAGGTGATCCTGGCCTTGGGTACGGGCGACATGCAGCAGGTCGTCATCGGTCAAAACCCGCGAACTGCGTAGGATCGGCGCGGCGACGGTGATGGAGTCCGCCGCCAGGGTGCGGGACAGTCCAGCCGGCGGCGTAGCTGCTTCACTAAGCCGTTGCGCCAGCTCGGCCTTGACGGCCTCTTCCATGTCGCCGGCCAACTGGCTGAGGACGTCGTCGAAGAGGTTCATTTCGACGCCGCTGTGAGCGTCGCCAAAGAGTGGTTTGGTTTAAACATAGAAGGAGAATCTGGTCTGTATGTGAAGGGCAGCTGGATGAACAGGTTCGAGGCGCCG
>NCDQ01000027.1 GCA_002280275.1 Caulobacter vibrioides
GGCTGTCGATCAGCCAGCGATAGGCGTGCAGCAGGGCCGCCGGGCCCAGATACTTGTCGCCGTTCCACCAGTAGCTGGGGCACGAGGTCGAGCAGCAGGTGCAGAGAATGCATTCGTAGAGGCCGTCGAGCTTCTCGCGGTCTTCCGGCGACTGCTTCCATTCGGTCTGCGGCTCGGGCGTGTCGGTGTGCAGCCAGGGCTCGATCGAGGCGTACTGCGCGTAGAACAGCGTCAGGTCCGGGATCAGGTCCTTGACCACCGGCATGTGCGGCAGCGGGCTGATCTGCACCGCCTTGCCCGGAACCTCAGCCCAGCCGTGGGTGCAGGCCAGGGTGTTGCGACCGCCGATGTTCATCGAGCACGAGCCGCAGACGCCTTCCCGGCACGACCGGCGGAAGGCCAGGGTCGGGTCGATGGTGTTCTTGATATAGAGCAGGGCGTCCAGGACCATCGGGCCGACGGCGTCGACATCGACGTCGTAGGTGTCCCAGCGCGGGTTGCCGCCCGCTTCCGGGTCGTAGCGGTAGATCTTGAAGGTCTTGACCTTCTTGGCGCCGGCCGGCGCGGGCCAGTGCTTGCCCGACTTGACCTGCGAGTTCTTGGGGAGTGCGAGTTCGACCATCGTACCCTCAGTAGACCCGTTGCTTCGGCGGGATGTAAGCGATGTCGTCCGACATGGTGTAGCTGTGGACCGGGCGGTAATCGATCTTCACCTTGCCGGTGTCGAGGTCGAGCCACGCCAGGGTGTGCTTCATCCATTCGGTGTCGTTGCGATCCGAGAAATCCTCGCGGGCGTGGGCGCCGCGGCTTTCGGTGCGGTTGGCCGCGCCGTTCACCGTCACGACCGCCTGACCGATCAGGTTGTCGAACTCGAGGGTCTCCATCAGGTCGGTGTTCCACACCAGACCGCGATCGCTGACCTTGAGGTCGGCCTTCTTGTCCCAGACGGCCTGCAGGCGCTTCACGCCGCTGTCCAGGCTCTCGCCGGTGCGGAACACGGCGGCGTCTTCCTGCATCGCCTTCTGCATTTCGAGGCGCAGTTCGGCGGTGCCGGTCGAGCCCGAGGCGTTACGGAAGCGGTCGAAGCGGGCCAGGTGGGCTTCGGTCTGGGCGTCCTTCAGCTCGGGCTGCTTGGCGCCCGGCTTGAGGATCTCGGCGCAGCGCAGGGCCGCAGCGCGACCGAACACCACAAGGTCGATCAGCGAGTTGGAGCCCAGGCGGTTGGCGCCGTGCACCGACACGCAGGCGGCCTCGCCCACGGCCATCAGGCCCGGGATGACCTGGTCGGGATTGTCGCCCGACTTGGTGACGACTTCGCCGTGATAGTTCGTCGGGATGCCGCCCATGTTGTAGTGGACGGTCGGCAGGACCGGGATCGGCGCCTTGGTCACGTCGACGCCGGCGAACACCTTGGCGGTTTCCGAGATGCCCGGCAGACGTTCGGCCAGGATCTTAGGATCCAGGTGATCCAGGTGCAGGAAGATGTGGTCCTTGTTCGGACCCACGCCGCGACCTTCGCGGATCTCGATGGTCATCGCGCGGCTGACCATGTCACGCGGGGCCAGATCCTTCACGGTCGGCGCGTAGCGCTCCATGAAGCGCTCGCCTTCCGAGTTGGTCAGGTAGCCGCCTTCGCCGCGGGCGCCCTCGGTGATCAGGCAGCCGGCGCCGTAGATGCCGGTGGGGTGGAACTGCACGAACTCCATGTCCTGCAGCGGCAGGCCGGCGCGCAGCGCCATGGCGTTACCGTCGCCCGTGCAGGTGTGGGCCGAGGTCGCCGAGAAGTAGGCGCGGCCGTAACCGCCCGTGGCCAGGACCACCATCTGGGCCTGGAAGCGGTGCAGGGTGCCGTCGTCGAGCTTCCACGCGGTCACGCCGCGGCAGACGCCGTCGTCCATGATCAGGTCGAGGGCGAAGTACTCGATGAAGAACTCGGTGTCGTGGGCCAGCGACTGGCCGTACATCGTGTGCAGCATGGCGTGACCGGTCCGGTCGGCCGCCGCGCAGGTGCGCTGGATCGGACCTTCGCCGAAGTTCTTGGTCATGCCGCCGAAGGCGCGCTGATAGATCTTGCCGTCCGTCGTGCGCGAGAAGGGCACGCCCCAGTGCTCGAGCTCATAGACCGCCGCCGGGGCGTTACGGGTCAGGTACTCGATGGCGTCCTGGTCGCCCAGCCAGTCCGAACCCTTGACGGTGTCGAACATGTGCCAGCGCCAGTCGTCCTGACCCATGTTGCCGAGCGAGGCCGAGATGCCGCCCTGCGCCGCAACGGTGTGGCTGCGGGTCGGGAACACCTTGGTGATGCATGCGGTCTTCAGACCGGCCTGGGCGGCGCCGAGCGCGGCGCGAAGGCCCGAGCCGCCGGCGCCGACGACGACGACGTCGAACTTGTGATCAATAAACTTGTAGGCCGACATCAATGGGCTCCGGTCACGGTCAGGGCGACCTTGAGGATCGAGAAGACCCCCACGGCGCCGGCCAGCACGCAGACGAACAGGTTGCCAATCACCAGGGCGGTCTTGGTCGTGAAGCGCTCGATATAGTCTTCGATCACGACCTGCACGGCGCTCTGAAGGTGCACGAGGGCGGCGATCAGCAGCAGGCTCAGGAGCACGGCGTTGACGGGCTGGGCCATCCATTGGACGACGACGTCATGCGGCGCGCGCACCTGCTTGAGGGCCGAATAGACGCCCCACACCGTCAGCGGCGCCAGCGCCAAGCCCGAGACCCGCTCGGTGATGAAGTGGCTGACGCCGTGACGCGAGGCGCCCATGCCCCGAGCGCGCGACAGCGGCGTGCGGAACTGCTGGGGCTGAAAGAGGTCTTTCTTGCTCATGATCAGAACGCTCCGATGCCGCCGGCGATGACCCAGGTCACGATCGTCGCCACCACCGCGAAAGCGATGGCCATCGCGCCAGTCATGTCGGATGTGCGCGGAGCGAAGCCCTTGCCAGCGTCCCAGAAGGTCTGGCGGATCGTGTAGGCGACGTTAAAGAAGACCGCGAAGGTCTCACCCAGCAGGACCAGCTTACCGATCGGCGACCCCAGCAAGCCGACATAGCTTGCATAAGCGTCAGGCCCGGCGGCGAGGGCGGCGGCCCAGCCCGCCAGGATCACGGCGCCGACCCACAGGCCAACGACGCAGCCGCGGTGGAGGATCGAGCAGGCCATCGTGATATGCCAGCGCCACACTTGCAGGTGCGGCGACATCGGGCGCTCAGGCAGCCCCCGGCTCGTGTCGGTCATGAGAGGTCCAACCCCAGTAGCCTTTGTGCGTTGCGGGATGCTTTTAAGCGCGAGGACGGGGGTGTCAATTAAACGGGCCCCTATTGAGAAACGTTCGCAACGACATTGTCCGCAGAAAATGGAACCCGCTTCAGCGCCCCGGCGTTAGGCTGGGTCGCTTCGGGGGAACAGCATGACTAACGCGATCGACTTCCAAGCGATTTTCGATCGCATCCCCTCGCCCTACATGTTGCTGGACCGCGACCTTTGTTATGTCGGCGCCAACGCCGCCTACCTTCGAACGACCGCGCGCAAGTGGGCGGATCTTGAGGGGCGTAACCTCTTCGCCGCCTTCCCCTCCGAAGGGGCCAGCCGTCGCGACCTGGAAGCGTCCATAATACGCGCCCGCGACAGTGGCGAGGTCGATGAACTCCCCCTGATCCACTATGCGATTGAGCGCCCGGCGCATCTGGGCGGCGGGTTTGAGGATCGCATCTGGAGCGCAACCCACACGCCAATCCCCGACGAGACCGGCGCCACCCGGTTCATTCTCCAGCACACGCAGGACGTCACCGCGATCCAGAGACTGAAGGACGCCGCCCTGGGCCAACGGGCGTCCGCCGCACGGCTTGGCGAGGACGTGTTGCGGCGCGCCGAGACCGTTCAGGCCCAGGTCCGGCAGCTCCGGAATCTTTTCATGCAGGCTCCGAGCTTCATGGCCGTGCTGCGCGGCCCCCACCACGTTTTCGATCTCGCCAACAACGCCTATGCTCAGTTGATCGGACATCGCGAGGTGATCGGCCTGCCGCTCGGAGCCGCTCTGCCGGAGGTCGTTGATCAAGGCTTCATCGCACTCCTCGATCGCGTCCTGGAGTCGCGCGAGGCGTTCGTCGGGCGGCGCGTCAAGGTCGCCCTGCAGCGTGAGGTCGGCGCGCCGCTGGAAGAGCGCTATCTCGACTTCATCTATCAGCCAATCGTCGATCCGGAGGGAACCGCTTCCGGCATCTTCGTCGAAGGCGTCGACATCACCGAGCAAGTGCACGCCGATGAACGCCAGCGCCTGTTGCTCGACGAGTTGAACCACCGCGTAAAGAACACCCTGGCGACGGTCCAGGCCATCGCCCAGCAGACCCTGCGCGGCGCGAGCGATCCAGAGGCCTTCGCGGCCGCCTTCGAATCACGGCTTCTGGCGTTGTCACAAACGCACAACGCCCTGACCGATAGCCACTGGGCAGGCGCGGGGCTACGCCAGATCCTGTTGCAGGAGCTCGCCCCCTATGGCGCCGAACGGGTCGCGATGAACGGCCCAGACGTGCATCTGCCAGCGCGCGTGGCGCTATCGCTCGGGATGGTCTTTCATGAGCTGGCCACCAACGCGGCTAAGTATGGAGCGCTAGCGCAGGCGGGTAAGCTCGTCCTGACATGGTCTGTCCAGAACGACGCGCTGCGGTTCGATTGGCGCGAGACCGGCGGCCCGCCCGTCGCCACTCCAGAGCGGCGCGGGTTTGGATCGCGGCTTATTGAACGGAGCATCGCCGGCGAACTGAGAGGTCGGGTCGAGGCCGACTACGCGCCGGGCGGCCTGGTCGTGCGGTTTGAGACCCCATTGATCCGCGATCCGGCCTAAGCGCTTCGCCGACGAAATCGGAAAGGCCCCTAGTCACTCGCCACGCGCAGAGCCAGATGCTGCAAGAGCATGATGGTCTTGGCGTCCTTGATGCGGCCGTCGGCGATCATGGCCAAAGCCTGGTCGATCGGCAGTTCAAGCACCTCGATATCCTCCCCCTCGTCGGGATGGCCGCCGCCTGCGCCGATACGCATCGTCGCGTCGTACTCGGCGATGAAGAAGTGCAGGATCTCGGTGACCGAGCCTGGGCTCATGAAGGCTTCAAAAACCTTGCGGACCGCGCCCAGGCGATAGCCCAGCTCTTCCTCGACCTCGGCGCGGATGCGGACCTCGGGCTCGGCGTCGTCTAGCAGGCCTGCTGCGGCTTCGATCAGCAGGTCGTCATGACCATTGATGAAGGCCGGATAGCGGAACTGCCTGACCAGCAGCACGGTGCGGTTGGCGAGATTGTAGGGCAGCAGGACCGCGCCATTGCCGCGATCATAGTGCTCGCGCGACTGAATCTGCCACGTCCCGTCCCGGCGTTTCCAGTCGAAGGTGGTCGTGCGCAGAACGTACCAGTTGTCGGAGAGGAGCCTTGTTTCGCGGACTCGAATGCGATCCTTCACCGACATCAGCCTCTCCTAGTCCCGAACCCGGCCGACATAGTCGGCGGATCGCATTTCCTGCAGGCGAGAGACGGTTCGCTCGAACTCGAATGCGCCGTCACCCTCCGGATAGAGCTGCTCCGGCTCCGCCTCGGCCAGAGCCACCAGCTTGACGTCGGCTTCGTAGAGCGCGTCGACCAGGGTGTTGAAGCGCCGCGCGGCGTCCCGGCGCGCCGGCGTGAGGCAAGGCACGTCCTCGAGAAAGAGGGTATGGAAGCGCTCCGCGATCGCGAGATAGTCCTGCGGGCCGAGGGCTTGCTGGCAGAGACTGGCGAAGGACGAGCGCACCAGACCGCCCGCCGCGCGGGGCAGGCGCATCTTCCGCCCCAGCACCTCGAGCGTCGCCCCCGTCTCAGGCGCGCCGTCCAGCATGTCGGCCCAGAGCCGGTCGAACGCAGTTTGGCTCGCCTTGTCGTTCGGCGCCAACCAGGTGCGGGCCGCGCGCAGGCGATCCAGGCGGAAATCGACCGGGCCCCGCACCGCCACGACGTCCATCGCCGATTTCAGCATGTCGATGAAGGGCAGGAAGAGCTGACGGTTGAGCCCGTCCTTATAGAGATCCTCCGGCGGCCGGTTCGAGGTCGCCACCAGGGTGACGCCGCGCGCGAACAGCGCCTCGAACAGCCGTCCCAGGATCATGGCGTCGGCGATGTCGGTGACCGCCGCGACCGACCGGCCCCCAAAGGTAGACGCCGCGCTGGCTCTTGGGCTTGCGACCCAAGAACGAAAAGCCAGGCTCGCCGGCGGCGTCGAGGTCGGCTTCCAGGCGCGACAGGGCCTCGACCGCGGCCGCCTGGGCGACGTCGGGCCTGATCTCGCCCTGAGCCAGGCGCTCGCGATAAGCGGTGCGGAGAGAAGTCGGCATCGGGGTTGCGGTTAGCGCGTTCGCCGCGCCGGGAGCAAGAGGGCGCTGACAGAACCGATCACCGCGCCTAAGCTCATCACATGGTTCATGTTCCGGCCGCCGGGGCGGCCCAAGCGGGCCAAACCGCTGATCCCCACATCATCGACACCCTGATTGCCGAACGCGCCCCAAGGCTGACGGGCTCGCCGGCCTGGCCGCTGCTCAAGCCCGCCCTCTATCGCCTGCTCGACTATCGCAAGGCGCGGACCATGGCCGAAACCATCGAGACGATGGGCGGCCAGGCGGCGCTCGATCATGTGTCGGCGCTTCTCTCATTGAAGGTCGCCGTTCGCGGGCTGGACCACCTGCCGACGGAGGGTCGCGTCGTGATCGTCGCCAACCATCCGACCGGTATCGGTGACGGCGTCGCCGTCTACGACGCGCTAAAGACTCATCGTCCGGACCTCGTCTTCTACGCCAATGCGGACGCCCACCGCGTTTGTCCGCGCTTCGACGACGTCCTGATCCCCGTCGAATGGGTCGAGGAGAAGCGCAGCCGCGAGCGCATGCGCCTAACTCTTTCGATGACCCGCGAGGCGATGGAGGCTGAAAAGGCGCTGATGATTTTTCCGGCCGGACGGCTGGCGGTGATGGACGCGGAAGGCCGGCTGAGCGATCCCCCGTGGATGTCCTCGGCCGTTTCGATCGCGCGCAAGTACGGCGCGCCGATCACGCCGATCCACCTGGAGGGGCCATGGTCGACGCTCTTCCATCTGTTTGGCCGCCTCTCGCGCGAGCTTAGGGACATCACCCTGTTCCATGAACTGCTGAACAAGACGGGACGGCGCTTCTCGCTGACCATCGGACCGCCCGTTGATCCGGAGCGCTTGCCGCGCGACGTCGAGCGAGCCACCGAGGTCCTGAAGCGCTATGTGGAGCGCCAATTGCCGAACGAGCCGACGAGCCCCCTGACGTGAAGACCCTATTGCTTGCCGACGAGGCTGCGACCCAGGCGCTGGGTCGGACGCTGGCCGGCGCCCTTCGTGCGGGAGACGCCCTCTGCCTGACCGGCCCGCTCGGCGCCGGCAAGTCGACCCTGGCCCGCGCCCTGATCCGCGCCCTGACGACGCCGGACGAGGAGGTGCCCAGCCCGACCTTCACCCTGGTTCAGTTCTACGAAACGCCAGCGTTCCCCCTAGCCCATTTCGATCTCTACCGCCTCTCAGACCCCGACGAGGCCTACGAGATCGGACTGGATGAAGCTCTCGACGGCGGCGTCGCCCTGATCGAATGGCCACAGCGCCTGGAAGGCCGTTTGCCCCGGACTCGGCTCGATATAGACATCGCCCTCGACGGCGACGCCCGACGCGCCGTCATCGTGGCGCACGGCGATTTCGAAGGACGTGATCTTGAGCTCTGAACGCGAGGCGGCCAAGGCCGCGTTCCTGTCCGCCAACGGCTTCGGCGACGTTCGCCGCGAGTCGCTCGGCGGCGACGCCTCGACCCGCGCCTACGAGCGGCTGCATCGGGGCGACGGCCAAAGCTTCATTTTCATGGACCAGCCGCCCTCGGTCGAAACCGCGCCCTGTCCGCCTGACGCCTCGCCGGCCGAGCGCGCGGCGCTGGGCTACAACGCCCTGGCGCGCTTGGCGGCGGGCCGCGTGGACGCCTTCGTGGCCTGCGCGGGATGGCTCAACGCCCAGGGCCTGTCGGCCCCCAAGGTGCTCGCAGCCGACCCCGCGGCGGGCCTGGCCGTGTTGGAAGACCTGGGCGATGATCTCTACGCGCGCCTGATCGAGACCGGAACCGACGAGGCCCCGCTCTACGACGCCGCGATCGACGGTCTCCTGGCGATCCACGCAGCGCCGACGCCGAAGATCCTCGGCTATGACGGTTCGACCTGGCCGCTGCTGACCTATGACGATCTGGCCCTGAAGACCGCGCACGACATCTTCGTCGAGTGGCAGCCCAAGTTTCGCGACATCGCCTTCGACGACGCCGCCCTGGCCGAATGGGAAGCAATCTGGGCGCCGATCCGGGCTAAGGGCGAGGCCGGCGCGACCGTCTTCTGCCATCGCGACTATCACGCCGAGAACCTGATCTGGCTGCCGCAGCGCGACGGCGCGGCGCGGGTCGGCATGCTGGACTTCCAGGACGCGGTCCTGGCCCATCCGGCCTGGGACCTGTCGATGCTGCTGCATGACGCCCGCCGCACCGTCTCGCCCGAGCGCGAGGCTATCTGCCTCGACCGCTATCTGGCGGCCCGCCCCGACCTGGACCGGACCGCCTTCCTGGCCGACTACCATGCGCTGGGCGCGCTCAACATCATTCGCATCCTGGGCATCTTCGCGCGCCTGGTGACTCGAGACGGCAAGCCCCGCTACGCCGACTTCATTCCGCGCCTGTGGGTCTATCTGGACGTCTGTTTCGCCGATACCGCCCTAGCTGACCTCAAGGCATGGTTTGATTGCTACGTCCCCGTGGAGACGCGTCGATGAGCGGTCCGAAAGTCGCCATGGTGCTGGCCGCCGGCCTCGGCACCCGCATGCGCCCCCTGACCAATGACCGGCCCAAGGCCCTGGTCGATGTCGCCGGCAAGGCGCTGATCGATCATATGCTGGACCGACTCGTCGCGGCCGGCGTCGAGACCGCCGTGGTCAATGTCCACTACTTCGCCGATCTGGTGGAGGCCCATCTGCGCGCCCGCGAAGCTAAAGGCCTCGCCCCCCGGATCATCATCTCCGACGAGCGCGCCCAGGCGCTGGAGACCGGCGGTGGGATCAAGCACGCCCTGCCCTTGCTGGGCGAGGAGCCGGTGTTCGTCGCCAATATCGACTCGATCTGGATCGAGCACGCCGGCGCCGCCGTCGACGCGGTGGCCGCCGCCTGGGATCCGGCGCGGATGGACGTGTGCCTGATGCTGGCCTCGACTGCGGAGTCGCTCGGCTTTCACGATACGGGCGATGTGTTCCTCGGCGCTGACGGCGTCGTGCGCTTCAAGGACGCCGGCGAGATGGCGCCGCTCGTCTATGTCGGCGTGCATATCTGCAAGCCTGTGATCACCGCCGATGGTCCCGAAGGACCGTTCTCGCTGTTGCCGCTCTGGAAGCGCCTGGCCGCCGACGGCCGGGTCCACGGCGTCGCCCCCGAGGGCCTCTGGATGCATGTCGGCGATCCCCAGGCCAAGCTGGCCGCCGAAGCCCGGCTCGCCGAGGCATGAACGGGTCCGCGCCGTTCTTCGAGCGAGAAGGACCGCGCTGGTATTCGATCCCGGCGCACCGCCCGTTCGTCGACGATCTGGCGCGGGGCCTCTTGAACACGCTGGAGCCGCTGGGTCCCGAGGCCCTGCCGCGCGCCACGGTGCTGACCCCGACTCGCCGGGGCGCGCGAGCCCTGGCCGACGCCTTCCTGGCCGTCGGCGGCGGTCGAGCCCTGCTGCTGCCGCAGATTCGGCCGCTGGGCGATCTGGACGAAGGCGAGCCGCCGTTCGAGCCCGGAGAGCTGTCCCTGACCCTGCCGCCGGCGATCTCGTCGCGGCGGCGGCGGTTCGAACTGGCGCGGCTGGTGACCGACCACGGCGACAAGCTGTCGTTCAAGCCCGGCCCTGTTCAGGCGCTGGAACTGGCCAAGGCGCTCAGCGAATTTCTCGACAGCTGTCAGATCGAGGAAGTGAATTTCGACGACAAGCTGGACGGGCTGGCCGAAGGCGATCTGGCCCAGCACTGGCAGGTCTCGGCCCGATTCCTGCGGTCGGTGCTGCGGGCCTGGTCCGCACGCCTGAATGATCTTGGCCTGATCGACGTCTCCGAACGCCGTGTGCGCCTGCTGCGGGCGCTGGAGGCCCAGTGGCGCGACAATCCGCCGTCCGAGGTGCTGGTCGCCGCCGGGTCGACCGGCACCGCGCCCGCGACCGCCGACCTGCTACGGGTCATCGCCGCTGCGCCGAAGGGCGCCGTGGTGCTGCCGGGTCTCGATGAGGATCTCGCGGACACCGCCTGGGCCAAGATCGAGGGCTCCCAGGGCGAGCAGCATCCGCAGGGGGCGATGAAACGCCTCTTGGACCGCGCCGGCGTCTCCCGCGCCGAGGTGCGCGCCTGGGTTCCCGAGCTCGACAGCCGGGGCCGCTGGCGTCGTCGCATCGTCAACGAAGCGCTGCGCCCCGCCGAAGCCACCGCCGATTGGCTGAGCCAGATCGCCGCCCTGCGCGCCGAGGCGCCGGACCTTGATCCCGTCGCCGAAGGGCTGAAGGGGTTCTCGGTTATCGCCGCCCGGGCCGAGGAAGACGCCGCCGGCGCCTGCGCGCTTCTGCTGCGCGAAGCGCTGGAGGATCCCGAGCGTACCGCGGCCTTGGTCACCCCCGATCAGACCCTGGCGCGCCGGGTCATGACCCGCCTGCAGCGGTGGGGCGTCATCCCCGATAGCTCGGCCGGCGCGCCGCTGGCCGCCGCCGGGGCGGCGATCCTGGCCCTGCACCTGGCAAGGCTGGTCGAGGAGCCGCTCAATCCCGTCCGCCTGTTGGCCTTCGCCAAGAACCCGCTCGTGCTGGGCGAGGACGAAGCGCCGGCCGCCACCCTTTTGGAACGAAAGGGCCTGCGTGGCGCGGCGCCGGGATCGGCTGACATCCTTCGCGCCCGCCTCCGCGACGCGCCGGACGCCCTGGCCCTGGCCGAGCGGGTGCTGGCCGCGGTGGACCACGCCGCGGCGCCCTACGGCGGCGGCGCCCTCGCCGCCCCGGCCCGCGCGGCCCAGGCCCTGGTCGAGTCGCTGGAGTTGCTGATCGCGCCCCATCGCCTCTGGGCCGGAAACGCCGGGGAGTGCCTGGGCACGCTGATGGCCGCCCTGATCCAGGACGGCGAGCCCCTGCCCGACGCCTCGCCCCAAGCCTTCGCCGACATCCTCGACCGCCTGGTCAACGAAGAGACTGTGCGAGTCGGCGGCGCGACCCATCCGCGTCTGCGTATCCTCGGCGCCATTGAAGCGCGGCTGGTACGCGCCGACCGACTGGTGCTGGCGGGCCTGGAGGAAGGCGTCTGGCCGCAGGGCGCGCCGATCGATCCGTTCCTGTCGCGGCCGATGCGCCAGCGCCTGGGCCTGCCGCCGCCCGAGCGCCGGATCGGCCTGACCGCTCACGACTTCGCCCAGGCCGCCAGCGCGCCGGACGTGGTCCTGGTCCATTGCGAGCGGCGCGGCGGCGCGCCGGCCGTCGAGTCGCGCTGGCTGTGGCGCCTGAAGACCCTGGCCGCCGGCGCGGGCCTCGCGCTGCCGCGTCGCGATGATGTGACCGATTGGGTTCGCGCCCTGGACGCGCCCAGCCCCTACGCGCCCATCGGCCGCCCCGCGCCCAAGCCGCCCGTCGAGGATCGCCCCCGCAAGATGGCGGTGACGCGCGTCGAGGCCCTGACACGCGATCCCTACGCCGTCTGGGCGCGTGACATCCTCAAGCTCTATCCGCTGGAACGGCCCGACGAACCGGTGGAGGCCCGGGCGCGCGGCACGGCGATCCATGCCGCCTTCGAAACGTTCGCCGAGCTCTATCCCGACGCGGTCCCGGCCGAAGCGGCGTCAGCCTTCGAAAGACTCTATATCGACGCCCTGGTCAGCGCCGGCATGCCGCCCACCGCCCTGGCCCGCGAGAAGGCCCTGGCCCGCGAGGCCGCCGCCTGGGTCGCCGATTGGGAGCGCCAGCGCCGCGCCCATGTTCGCCGCATTGTCGTCGAGGCCGAGGGCAAGCTGGACCTCGTCATCAACGGTCGTCCGTTCACCCTGACCGCCAAGGCCGACCGCATCGAGCCGACGCCCGACGGAACGGCCCATATTCTCGACTACAAGACCGGCGCGGCGCCCTCGCAGAAGCAGGTTGACACCGGCTTCTCGCCGCAGCTGACCCTGACGGCGGCGATCCTGATGAACGGCGGCTTCCCAAACCTCGGCAGGCCCGCGCCCGGCGACCTGACCTATGTCCGCGTCACGGGTCGACGCCCGGCCGGCGAGGAGCAGGTCCGCGCCAAGGGCGACGGCGAAAGCCAGGACGCTGCGCGCAAGGCGCTGGAGGGTCTATCGGGCCTGATCGCGCGCTACGATGACCCCGACGAGCCCTATCGCTCGCGGGTCGCGCCGCAGTTCGTCAAGGAGCACCCCGGCGACTACGCCCACCTGGCGCGGGTGTTCGAATGGTCGACCAGCGGCGATGATGGAGAGGGCGAATGAGCGGCCCCGACTATCAGCGCATCGCCGCCGATCCGACGATCTCGGCCTTCGTCACCGCCAATGCCGGCTCGGGCAAGACCAAGACCCTGATCGACCGCGTCGCCCGCCTCCTGCTGGCCGGGGTCGAGCCGCAGGCGATCCTGTGCGTGACCTACACCAAGGCCGCCGCCGCCGAGATGCAGCGGCGCCTGTTCGACCGGCTGGGCAAGTGGTCGGTGACCAGCGACGCTGATCTGCGCGCCGAACTGGTCAAGCTGGTCGGCGAGGCTGACGCCCGCTACGACGCCAAGAGCCTTTCCGACGCCCGCGCCCTGTTCGCCAAGGCGCTTGAGACGCCGGGCGGGCTCAAGATCCAGACCATCCACGCGTTCTGCGAAAAGCTGTTGCGGCGTTTTCCCCTGGAGGCCGGCGTTTCGCCAGGCTTCACGGTGATGGACGACCAGGCCGGCGCCGCCATCGCCCGCGCCGCCCGCCGCGCCGTCGCCGCCTGGGTCAATACGCACGATGACGCGTTCTCCGAAGCCTACGCCCGCTTCTCGGTCGCCCTGGATTTCCAGAGCTTTGAGGCGATGTTCGCCGGTTTCGAGGCGCGGCGCGGTCAGATCATGACCTATGTCCAGCGCTGCGGCGGCCTGGCCGGAGCGATCGCCGACGCCTGGACGCGCTGCGGCTTTGACGCGCCGACCTCGGCCGAGGACCTCGCCGCCAAGGCCATGGCGCGCCTTGATCTTCCCGCCTGGCGGGCCGTCGCGACCGTGCTGTTCGACGGCGGCGGTAAGCAGGACGCCAAATACGCCGAGGCCCTGGCCGCCGTCGCCCGCGATCCCGACGCCACCCTGGACCTCGCCCTGTGCGCCCTCTTCACCGAAGGCGGCGAGGGGACGCCCGCCACTTGGCCGGCCAAGACCTCGGGCCTGAAGTGCCGCGAGGACCTGCGCGAGGCCCTGCTGCTGGAGCAGGCCAAGCTGGAGGCCGCCCGCGAGCAGGTCCGCGCCGCCAAGGTGGCGGAAGACACGCAGAACGCCCTGCTGCTGGCCGGTCTCTATATCGAGCGCCACATGGCCGAGAAGGAAGCGCGCGGCGCGCTAGACTTCACCGACCTGATCGACAAGACGCGGCTGCTGCTGACCGAGAAGGTCGAGGCGGCCTGGGTGCTCTACAAGCTGGACGGCGGCATCGACCATATCCTGCTCGACGAGGCCCAGGACACCGCCCCCGAGCAGTGGGAGATCCTGCGCGCCCTGACCGCCGACTTCTTCGTCGGCGAGACGTCAGAGGGCTGGAGCGGCCGCAGGGCCGAACGGACCCTGTTCGTGGTCGGCGACGAGAAGCAGTCGATCTACTCGTTCCAGGGCGCCGATCCGACACGGCTCCTGGAAGAGACCCAAGGCTATATTTCGCGGATCGAGGCGGTCGGCGCGATCGGCAAGGGCGTGCCGCTGACGGTCTCGTACCGCTCGACCCACGAGGTCTTGAGCTTCGTCGACGCCCTGTTCTCCGATCCGGACACCCGCGAAGGGGTGCCGCCCCCCGTCGGTCAGGACCTCGTCCGCCACGAACTCTTCCGTCACGGCCATCCCGGCTGCGTCGACCTCTGGCCCCTGACCCGTGAACTCCCCGGCGAGGAGCGCGAGGCCTGGGAAAAGCCGCTCGACGAAGAGGGCGAGCGCAGCGCCAATCGCCGTCTGGCCGACGCGATCGCCGCCGAGACCAAGGCGATCCTGGATCGTGGCGATGCGGTGTTCGACAAGGATCTGGGCCGGCATCGCGCCGCCCACGCCGGGGACATTCTGGTCCTCGTCCGCCGCCGCAAGGTCTTGTTCGAGGAGATCATCCGCGCCCTGAAGCGGCGCGGCGTGCCGGTGGCGGGGGCCGACCGCCTGGCGCTGTCCAGCCATATCGCCTTCGAGGACTTGGTGGCGCTGGGTCGCTTCATCCTGTTTCCCGAGGACGATCTGACTCTGGCGGCGCTGTTGAAGACGCCGTTCTGCGGGCTTGCCGACGATGACGTCTATGCGCTGGCCAAGGGCCGGCGAGGGACGCTTTGGGCCGAACTTGGCCGCCGCTCGGAGGAGCGTCCGGAATGGAGCGCCGCCCGCACGGTGCTCGACTGGGCGCTCGTCGAAGGACGACGCCGCCAGCCGTTCGAGTTCTACGCTGGTTGGCTGGGGCTCACGGACGCCGACGGCCGCTCTCACCGCGCCAAGATGCTGACCCGGCTGGGCGCCGAAGCCGAAGAAGCGCTGGACGAATTCCTGGCCCAGGTGATGGAGGCCGAGCAGCGCGGCGTCCGCGACCTCGAGGCCCTGGTCGCCGACTTCGCGGCGCTAGACATCGTGGTCAAGCGCGAGATGGAAGGCGCCCGCCGAGAGGTGCGGGTGATGACCGCCCACGGATCGAAGGGCCTGGAGGCGCCGATCGTCTTCCTGCCCGAGACCACCGTCAAACGCGGCGCCGGCGGCTCGCCGCTGCTGGTCACCGAGGACGGCGCCCTGCTTTGGTGCGCGTCGAGCAAGGGCGACTGCGCTGCCTCGGCCAAGGCCCGCAAGCTGCGCGAAGACAAGGAAGCGCAAGAGGCCCTGCGCCTGCTCTATGTGGCCCTGACCCGGGCCCGCGAGCGGCTGATTCTCTGCGGCCGCATCGACGCCCGCACCAAGGACGACAAGGTTGGCGGCTGGTACGCCGCGGCCCGCGCCGCCTTCGGCCATCCCGATATCGCGCCGGGCGTTCGGACGATCGGCGACGGCGACACGGCGTTCCTGCGTTACGGCCCCGATCCGCTGAGCGCGCCGAGGCTTGACCTCGCCGAGGCCGCCGTCGCCGCCGCGCCCGCCTGGATCACGGCGCAGGCCACGCCCGAGCCCGCCGCCGCCCGCTACGCCGCGCCGTCTCGCCTCGAGGACACCGCCCGCGTTCCCGCGCCCTCGCCCCTGGCCCGGATCGCCGGCCTTGGCCGCTATCGGCGCGGCGAGCTGATTCACAAGCTGCTCCAGCTGCTGCCCGACCTGCCGCCCGCTCAGCGTCCCGATGCGGCGCGGCGCATCCTGGCGGCCGAGCGCGACCTGACCGACGCCCAGCGGGAAGAGATGGCCAGCGCGGCGTTTGGGGTGCTCGACGACGCGAAGTTCGCGGCGGTGTTCGGGCCCAATTCACGCGCCGAGGTCGCTTTGGCCGGAACCAGCGTCCATCTGCCCCAGGGCCTGGCCGTCTCCGGACGCGTCGACCGGCTGGTGGTGGACGACGAGCGCGTGCTGGTGGTCGACTACAAGACCAACCGCCCCTCACCCGACCAGATCGAGGACGCCGATACCGCCTATCTGGCCCAGATGGCGGTCTATGCGGCCGTGCTGCGCGAGGTCTTTCCAGGCCGCGCGGTGGAGGCGGCGCTGGTCTGGACGGACGGTCCCAAACTGATGCCCGTTCCAGAAAAGGTGATGGCCGAGGCGCTAGCGCAGCTGACCTAGCCCGTTGCCGGGGGTCTCGCGTGCTCCTACATCTTGACGCAAGCTTCCGGAACGATTCCGGATTTGACCCCTTATCGCGTCCTCCGCGCCGGAAACGGCGGTGTGACGCCAGACTGGAGCAGACCATGAGCACCGTTGCGGTGACCGACGCCACCTTCGAAGCCGACGTCCTGAAGTCGAGCAAGCCCGTTCTGGTCGACTTCTGGGCCGAATGGTGCGGTCCGTGCAAGCAGATCGCCCCGGCGCTGGAGCAGCTCTCCGAAGAGCTGGCCGACGTGGTGACCATCGCCAAGGTCAATATCGAGGACAGCCCGACGACGCCGTCGCGTTACGGCGTTCGCGGCATCCCGACCATGATGCTGTTCCGCGATGGCCAGATGACCTCGATGAAGGTCGGCGCCATGCCCAAGCAGAAGATCCTGGAATGGCTGAACGAAGCCGGCGTCCAGGCGGCCTAAGCGGCGCAACCTGCTGAATTGAAGACGCCCGCTCCGATCATTCGGGGCGGGCGTTTTTCGTTGTGATATCCCGACCTTCCCGGCGAATGCCGGGATCCAGATCAAACCCCGTGACCCGTCATATGCGGTACGGACGGCTGGCGCGAACCCGCTCAAGGCTCAGGATGTATCTGGGCCCCGGCATTCGCCGGGGAATTCGGATAGGGGCGAGGCTTACTTCTTCCCTGTCACGATGAACGGCGAGACCGACGCGGGCGGCGGCTTCTTCTCAGCCTTGGGTTTGCGGATTTCCTTGTTCGACTTCTTCTGACCCTTGGCCATCGGCGGTTCCTGCCAGGACGGGCGCGCCCACCGAGGATGTCCAGCGGGCCGTGCCGCCCTATCGGCGTGGGCCCCTCTTACGCCCTCAGGTCGGCCACGTCTCGGGACTCATCGCCAGCACCTCCCCGGCCAGGTAAAGCGACCCGCAGATCAGCACGTGCGGGGCGGGCTCAAGCTGGAGCGCGCGATCAAGCGCCTCTTCCACCGAATCGCAGGCGCAAGCCCGCAGGCCGGCCAGCTCGGCGGCGGCGGCCGTGTCAGCGGCGCTGGCGGCGGCGTGACCCTCGAAGGTCACGGTGAAGGCCTTGCTCGCCACGCCCCGGAAGGCGCCGAAGAAGCCGGCGGCGTCCTTGTTGGCCAGGAGGCCTGAGATCAGCGCCACGGGTCGGCCGTCCCGGGCCGCCAAGTCGGCGACGGCGCGGGCGACGGCCCGGCCGGCGTGCGGATTGTGGCCGCCATCCAGCCAGAGATCCGCCCCAGCCGCCTTGGCGCGCTCGGCCAATGGGCCGGCGGTCAGGCGCTGGAAACGGGCCGGCCAGACGGTCGATTCCAGGCCCCGAGCCATGGCGGCCTCGTCGATGCGCGGATCCTCCAGGGCCAGCAAGGCGGCGACGGCCAGGCCCGCATTGGCGAACTGGTGCTCGCCCGGCAGAGATGGCGCAGGCAGGTCCAGCAGACGATCCGCCATCTGGACCAGCAGCCGCCCCCGCTCGCTCCAGGCGTCGAAGTCGCGCCCCATGAGCGTGAGCGTAACGCCGGCGCGTTCGGCGGCGGCCGCGATGACCGGCTCGGCGTCCTCGTGCTGGCGAGCCGAGACGGCCGGCGCGCCCGATTTGATGATTCCCGCCTTCTCGCCGGCGATCTGGCCGATGGTGTCGCCGAGGAATTCGCGGTGATCCAGATCGACCGGGGCGATCACGCTGACCTTGGGCGTGACGACATTGGTCGCATCGAGAATGCCGCCAAGCCCGACCTCGACGATGCAGAGATCGGCCGGGACCTCAGCGAAAGCGACAAAGGCGGCGGCCGTGGTGATCTCGAAGAAGGTGATCGGCTGACCCGCGTTAGCCTGCTCGACGCGGTCCAGCACCTCAGCCAGATGGGCGTCGCTGATCAGGCTTCCGGCCAGGCGGATGCGTTCTGAAAAGCGGACCAGGTGCGGCGAGGTGAAGACATGCGCCTTCAGGCCCGCCGCCTCGGCCATCGACCGTAGATTGGCGACCGTCGAGCCCTTGCCGTTGGTGCCGGCCACGTGGATCACGGGCGGCAGGCGGTCCTGCGGATCGCCCAGAGCGGCGCACAGCCTCCGCATCCGGTCCAGCGACAGGTCGATCAGCTTGGGATGCAGCGCCTGAAGCCGCGCGAGCGCGGCGTCGTGCGCGCGAAGGTGGTCGGTCACGCCGAAGCTCAGGCCGCCTTGCGCTTGCGGCCCATCATCAGGGTGCCCAGCAGCGAGCCCAGGACCTCCGGCAGCTCCTTGCGGTGCGTGACGCGGTCGACCATGCCCTTTTCGACAAGGTATTCCGACCGCTGGAAGCCCGGCGGCAGGGTCTCGCGGATGGTCTGCTCGATCACGCGCGGACCGGCGAAACCGATCAGGGCGCCCGGCTCGGCCAGGTGGATGTCGCCCAGCATGGCGTAGGAGGCGGTGACGCCGCCGGTGGTCGGGTCGGTGAGAACCACGACGTAGGGCAGGGCCGCGTCCTTCAGCTCGTTGATCGCCAGCGTGGTGCGGGCCATCTGCATCAGCGACAGCGCGCCTTCCTGCATCCGCGCGCCGCCGGCGGCGGTGAAGGCGATCAGCGGAACTTCACGCTCCAGCGCGGCCTTGGCGGCGGCGATGAAGCCCTCGCCTGCGGCCATGCCCAGCGAGCCGCCCATGAAGGCGAAGTCCTGGACCAGCACCACGGCGTCGACGCCGCCGACCTTGCCATAGCCGATGGCCATGGCGTCAGGCTCGCCCGTCGCCTTGCGGGCAGCAGCCAGGCGGTCCTTGTAGGGCTTGCCATCCGAGAACTTCAGCGGGTCCTCGACCACCGACGGGGTCGGCAGGGCCTCGTACTGGCCGTCATCGAAGGTGAACTTGAAGCGGGCTTCCGGCCCGATCCGCATGTGGCGACCGGCCGGCGTCACCCATAGGGCCGCCTCCAGGTCGGAGCGGAAGATCATCTCGCCCGTGTCGGGGCACTTGACCCAGAGGTTCTCGGGCGTCTCGCGCTTGGCGAACGCGCCGCGCACGCCGGGCGCGATCCGCGACAGCCAGCCGCCGCCCCGGCGCTCCGCCGATTTCTTGTCGCCCTTTTTCGGGTCCTGGGGTTCAGCCATAGCCATAGCCTTAAAGCCTCACTTCGTCCCGACTCGCGCCGAACGCACAGCCTTAGCCAGCTCCGACGCCTTGAGAAGAACCTTCTCGGTCACGTTTTCGTTCAACTGGGCCGCAGCCTCGATTTCGTCGACCAGGGCCGAGCCCACCACGGCGGCGTCCGCCACCTTCGCGACGGCGGCGGCCTGCTCCGGCGTACGGATGCCAAAGCCCACGGCGACGGGCAGGCCCGAGGCCTTGCGCAGACGCTCCACGGCGGGGGCCACATCGGCCGCATCGGCCGACTTCACGCCGGTCACACCGGCGACCGAGACGTAATAGACAAACCCCGAGGTTCGGCGCACCACCATCGGCAGGCGGGCGTCGTCGGTGGTCGGAGCCGCCAGGCGAATCAGGGCGATCCCTTCGGCCTCCAGGGCGTCTGACAACGGGTCGGCCTCTTCCGGCGGGCAGTCGACGATGATCAAGCCATCGACCCCGGCCTTGGCGGCCAGGCCAGCGAAGGTCTCGAAGCCCTTGTTCAGCACCGGGTTCAGATAGCCCATCAGAATGACCGGCGTGTCCTGGTCGCCTTCGCGGAAGGCGGCCACCAGATCCAGAGTCCCCTGCAGGGTCATGCCCGACTTCAGGCCCCGCTGGGCGGCGCGCTGGATGGTCGGCCCCTCAGCCATCGGATCCGAGAAGGGAAAGCCCAGCTCGATCAGGTCGGCGCCCGCGGCCGGCAGGCCCTTGAGCACCGAAAGCGTCGTGGCGGCGTCAGGATCGCCGGCCATCACATAGGTCACGAAACCGGCGCGGTTCTCAGCCTTCAGGCTCGCAAAGCGGCGGTCGATACGGTCTTTGGTCACGCGAGGTCGGTCCTAGATCTTGCGCCCGAGGGCTTCGGCCACCGTGAAGATGTCCTTGTCGCCGCGACCGCAGAGATTCATCACCACGATCTTGCCCTTGCCCAGCTTGGGCCGGCTCCAGGGCCGGGATGATGCCTTCCAGCGTCGAACACAGCTTGAAGGCCTCCAAGGCCTCGCTGTCCGTGGTCGAGACGTATTCGGCGCGGCCGATGTCGTGCAGGAACGAGTGCTCGGGGCCAATGCCCGGGTAGTCGAGGCCCGCCGAGATCGAGTGGGCGTCGATGATCTGGCCGTCGTCGTCCTGAAGCAGGTAAGTGCGGTTGCCGTGCAGCACGCCCGGCCGCCCGCCGGTCAGCGACGCGGCGTGCTTGTCGGTCCTGACGCCGTGGCCGGCGGCCTCGACGCCGATCAGGCGCACGCCCTCGTCGCCGAGGAACGGGTGGAACAGACCGATGGCGTTCGAGCCGCCGCCAATGCAGGCGACCACCGCGTCGGGCAGGCGGCCTTCCATCTGAAGGATCTGCTCACGGGCCTCGGCGCCGATCACGCTCTGGAAGTCGCGGACCATCACCGGATAGGGATGCGGGCCAGCCGCCGTGCCGATCAGGTAGTAGGTGTCGTGCACGTTGGTCACCCAATCGCGCATCGCCTCGTTCATGGCGTCCTTCAGGGTGCCGGTGCCCGAGCTCACCGGACGCACTTCCGCGCCCAGCAGGTTCATGCGGAAGACGTTCGGCTTTTGCCGCTCGACGTCGGTGGCGCCCATATAGACGACGCAGGGCAGGCCAAAGCGGGCGCAGACGGTGGCGGTGGCCACGCCGTGCTGGCCAGCGCCCGTCTCGGCGATGATCCGGGTCTTGCCCATGCGCATGGCCAGCAGGATCTGGCCCAGGGCGTTGTTGATCTTGTGCGAACCGGTGTGATTCAGCTCGTCGCGCTTGAAATAGATCTTGGCC